>QHZC01000039.1 GCA_003224515.1 Acidobacteriota bacterium | reverse complement strand
TTTTTGCTTTTGTGGCCGAAATTCCGGGTGAGTGACCAGAGGGGTTGCGGTCGAAAAAGTACTATTGACCTCGCCCATTTCCGGGACTATCTTTATCTTCTCCACCCCGGGCCCGTAAATCTTCCAGAGTGAGGTCGACTATGGCCATTAACATTGCCCCCCACCCGTTAAACAGCACCGTACAAGAAAGATGGGAAAGACTGCGAAGCCACAAGCGCATCATCTCGCGGGTTAAGCTCCTGGTGGAGTGGGAACAAGGCGGGGGGAAAGAACGCGCCAACGCTGTCACCGTGGACGTGAGCCATTCTGGGTGCATGGCGGTGGTAGGAGCGGACCTGCCACTGCGCAAACGCGTGCGGCTGATCCACCCGGAAACGGGCCGCAAAGCGGAGGCCGAGGTGGTCTGGCGCAGCCACGAAGCGTGGGACGCCGGTTTCGAATTGGTAAAGCCGGATGCTACCTTCTGGGGTCTGAAATAGCCGGGTGCGCACCGCGCCGATTGCGAATCTACTGAGGCCAATTTTCCTCCGGTAAGCTCTTCTGAATCGATTCGAGATTCTGGAAACCACTCTTGATGACGGTTTGACTTTGTTGCGGCGACAGGATCCAGGAAAGTTCGAGCAATGGCCTTGCTCCCGCTGGACATGCCAGCGGCGGTCTTGACGGCATCTCCCTTCGCTCCTCTCTACGGCGATCCATCTTTTATAGACTTCTGCATCTGAAGAACCCGGCGCTTTAGGTGCTGCCGCTGATCAAACGGTCAAGGCCGGGAGAAATCCGTTCACTGAGGCTGGCGATCCAGAAGGCGGCGACGATTCCGGCAAAAACGTCCATAGTGTAGTGCGCGCGCAGGATGAGAACGGTTGCGATTTCGAAAACGAGGATCAGGACCGCCGCGACGGTAAGCCATTTCCGGCGCAAGCGGGAGAGCTCGATCGCGCCGAAGACCGCGATGGCGGTATGTCCAGAGAAGAAGAAATCGTTGGCGACATGATAGGTCACAAGAAGCGAAGGAAAGCCTGGATAGTGCCAAATCATGCTGGGCGGGGGAGGCAACGCGCAGATGGCTTGCATCAACTGGCGCAGGGTCATCAGCAAGAACAATCCGAGGAACGGGCGAACGCTTCCGGCGAAGAGCCAGCGTCCCAGAAGGAACAGGCCCAGGGCGTCGATCAGCGCTGAGCTCACGACCAGGAGGGTGTTGGCCGCTCGCGAGTTTTGAGCAAAATAGGAGTTTAGTCCCGCGGTCAGGTTGTGGAGTGCATCGCCGATGCCGGATCGAGGTGCGGTTCGCGCGCCGATCAGGGATTGCGTCCAGAACCATAGCGCGAGGACAATTCCGGTCACCAGCAGCCGCAAAAGCAGGCTGCGCCAGTGGCGCGAGTTTTCGGCCTCTGTCATGGAGCGCCCTCGATCGCCGGCGCGCATTCAGCTATTCGTGGGGCGAGCGTTCGGTCATCTCCAGCGCCAGCCCGCGCGCTTTGCGCAGATCGAGCTTTCCGGTCCCGAGATAAGGTAGATTCTCGATGCGCAGGAAGTGCTCCTTTCGCGGCCGCCACAGCGCGGGTAGGTCACACTTTCCCAATTTCTCGAGGCATGCTTCTAACCGCGGCTCATCCAGCGTGTGCAGCACGACCAGGCGTTCGCCTTTCTTCTCATCGGGCACGGCGGTGACAACAAAGGTCTGTTCCGCGGCGCCGGCCAGTTCCTGCAGGAGGTCCTCGACTTTAATGTGCGGCACCATCTCGCCTCCAATCTTGCTGAAGCGGCTCAAGCGGTCAGTGATGCGAATAAACCCATCTTCGTCCATCCGGGCGACATCCCCGGTGTTGTACCAGCCGTCGCGAAGAACCTCGGCCGTTTTTTCCGGCTTGTTGAGATATCCGCGCATAATGTTCGGGCCGCGGACGAGCAACAGGCCCGGCTGATCCGCGCCCACCGGCTCGAAGGTGTCGGGGTCCACGATTTTCACCGTGATTCCCGGCAAGGGATGGCCGATGCTGCCGCGCTTCGCCCCTACTTGGCGGAACGACGCGGCGCGAAAATCGATGGTGTTCACGGTAACCGCTGGCGAACATTCGGTGCAGCCGTAGCCTTCGTGAGGACGGATGCCAAAATGATCTTCGAAGGCTTGCGAAATCCGATCGGGCAATTTTTCGGCGCCAGCCATAACGAAGCGCAAGCTGCCGAAATCTTCCGGGGTGCAGCGTCGCGTGTAGGCATTCAAGAAAGTTGGCGTCGCAAGAAGCATGGTGACCGCGTACTTGTTGACAAGCGCGCCGATGACCCGGGAATCGAGCGGATTGGGATGGAAGACCACGCCCGTGCCGGTGGCGGCGGGCAGACAAAGCGTGCCCGTGAAACCGAACGAGTGAAAGAACGGCAGGATGCCCATGATGCGATCGTCGGCGTGTAGCATGAAAACCTGGTTGAGCTGCTCCACGTTCGAAGCAATATTGTAGTGCGTGAGGATGACGCCCTTGGGGTCACCGGTCGAGCCGCTGGAAAAAATAATCGTGGCGATGTCGTCCAGCGACCCCGGGCGAACGCAACCGGCAAGTCTTCGGACGACCTTTGCAGGCAAGAGGCTTGCAGCCAATGCCGCGGCACGTTCAGCGAAGCCGGCGTCCTTGGCCAGGTCCTCGATGAAAATCGTTTCGCCGGGCGGCTGGATCTTGACTTTTTCCAGAAAGACCCGCGCGGTGACGACTGTTTTCAAATTGCACTGTTGCGCACAGGAGGCCAGAGTTTCATTCGAAACGGTGTAGTTTAGGTTGACCGGCACCTTGCCCATCAACATTGCGGCGTAATTCACAAGCGCGCCGGGAACCGATGGCGGCAACAGGATGCCGACCATTTCCTGCCCCTGCCATTGCCTTCGCAAGCGCCGCGCGAGCACGAGAGCCCCTACCAACGCCGAAAGCCAACTCAGTTTCGGCCTCTGCCCATCGGCCATGGCGAAGCGCCAGGGATGCCTCCGCGCCGAGTAGATCAACGACTCGGGCAACGTGTGCATGCGCTTCTTGCGGCGCGCGAAGGCCTGCGCGCCGAGATCCTGTACCGCGCGGCGGACTTCCTGCGAAGAGGCCGTCGGAGGCAGCGGCTTTCCAAAGGTGACTCGCACGGGATAAGGGATTTTCCGCGGGAATTTCCAAAGAAATCGCCCGCCGGCAAAACTGAAGATGGAGCCCCACACGCCGTCCAGATTCACGGGAATGATGGGAGCGTCGACGCCTTTGATGATGCGCTCCAGGCCGCGGCGGAAGGGCAGCATCTGGCCGATTCGCGTCATCTGCCCTTCCGGGAAGATGCAAACGATTTCGCCGTTATTCAATGCATCCGTGGCCAGGCGCAAAGAATGGATCATTTCGCGAGGACCTTGATCCGAGGCGATGGGAATCACGCCCATGATCTTTGCGAATGGTTTGACCAGCGGGTGTTGGTAAGAACCCCGGAACATCAGAAACCGGATCGGGCGATCGATCGACGCGATGAGAAGCACGGCGTCAGCCATGGAGACGTGATTGGGAGTCAGCAAGGCTCCCCCACGCGCCGGCACGTTTTCTCGCCCCTCGACATCCAGCCGGTATAGCGTGTGCGTGGCAATCCACAGCAATAGCCGCAACAAGGAATCCGGCAGCAGCCACAGTACGTAGGCTGTTGCTCCGAGTGTCGCAAGTGCCGACCAGAAGAAAATTTTACCCGGTCTGAGATGGGCAAAATGAGTGGCCGCGTAATACCCAGCGGAAGCGGCGGCTATGCCGACAAAAGAAAGCCAGTTCGCCGCGCCGATGACGACACCCTTCTCATCTTCCTGCGGCTGGTGCTGGATCAAGGCGCTGATCGGCACAATGAAAAATCCGCCAAAGAAACCCAGTGCCGCGAGCAGCAGCAAAACGGCGCGGAATGACAGGTTCGGGATCGCCAGGCAGAGTCCGAGGACCGTCATGCCCAGTGAGCCGAGAGGAATTAGCCCATACTCGATTTTTCCGCCCGAAAGATATCCCGCGGCAAAGCTGCCAAGGCCGATTCCGATGGCCACCGCCGCTTGAAGGAAACCTCCCTGCGTCGAACGGACATGCAACACGTCTTGCCCGTAGATAAATATGTTGAATTGCAGCAGCGCGCCAAGGAAAAAAAAGTAGGTGTTCCCCAGCACCGCAAGTTTCAACACGCGATCCCCGAGAATCACTTTCAACGGTGACCAGACATCGATCAGCGAGGTGAGATGGAATCTCTTTGCGGGGTCCGCCGCGGGTACGCGGCGGATTCCCAAGCTCCAGCCCCAACCGACAATCGCAAAGCCGAGCAACAGCGCTCCCGAATAAATCTCGCGCCCGTCGAACGCCTCGGCGAGAAATGAACCACTGACGCTCCCGACGATGATGGCAAGGAAGGTCCCGAGTTCGAGGATGCCGTTGCCCCAGGAAAGCCTCTGCTGAGGAAGCAGCTCCGGGAGCAAACCGTACTTGGACGGCCCGAAGAGTGCTCCCTGCGTGCACACGAGAAAAATTGTCGCCAGCGCCAATTTTAGATTAGGTCCCGCGAGGGCTGCAGCTGCGAAGAGCATGACGCCCACTTCAAACACTTTGGTCCAGATGGTGACGTCACGTTTGCTGAAGCGGTCCGCCAGATATCCACCGGTCAGCGAAAAGAGAATGAAGGGGGCCGCGAAGAGCACGCCGACTAGCAATTCGAGCTGGTCACGCTGGGCCTTGTCCTTTTCGATCGCAAGAATGAGGTAGATGACCAGAAATTTCAGCGCATTCTCGTTGAAGGCGCCCTGGAACTGCGTGGCGATCAGGCTCCAAAAGCCGAGCCGCCACTTTTTTTCGGGTGCAGGGATGGAGAGGGTTTCGTCAGCCGCCATGCACGCCCACCTAAGCGTTGTGATTAGAACGTAAGCGAGGCAATTAGTCTAGCAATCCTCGCGGAATTCCTGCGGAGGTGCCTCTCTACCGTGTGTAGAAAACGAGACGCCGAGCGCCCAGCGCGGCACATGCAAATTGGCGATACGATGGCTTCCGCCAAAGGGGGGCGGAATGAATGGGGATCGCGGAACGCAGACGGTTTTGATTACCGGAGCAACCGATGGATTGGGGAAGGCCGCCGCGCTGTTGCTTGCCGAACGGGACTACCGCATTTTCGCCGCGGGGCGCTCGGCAGAGAAGCGCGCGCAGCTTGACACCGTGGCGCAGGAAAAGAGGCTGCCACTGGAAACCCTGGAAATGGATGTTTCGGATGACGGCTCCGTGCAGCGGGCCGTTGCCGTGGTCCACCAGAAAACAGGCAAGATTGATGTGCTCATCAACAACGCGGGACTGGCCTACGTCGCGACCGTCGAAGACATGACCATGGGAGATTGGCGGCAGCAGTTCGAGACCAATTTTTTCGGTGTCGTGCGTGTAACCCAGGCGGTACTTCCGAAAATGCGCGAGCGGCGCTCCGGCCGCATCATCATGATCAGCTCGGTCTCAGGACTCGTGACCCCGCCGACACAAGGCGCCTATAGCGCCAGCAAGCACGCCATGGAAGGATTGAGCAACGCCTTGCGACATGAGTTGTATCCATTCGGAGTCAAGACCATCTTGATCGAGCCAGGATATATCCTGACGAACATCCAGCAGACCGCCGTGCAGCTGGCGCAGCCGTACCAGGAAAAGATCAAGAATGGGCCGTACGCGAAAGTGTATGCAGGCTCCTGGTCAGGCGCGAAGAGCAGCAGAGCAGAGTCGAAGACCACGCCGGAAGACTGCGCGCGGATCATTTTGCGGGCCATCGAAGCGCCAAAACCCAAGGCCCGCTACGGGGTTACGCCGCTGGCTACCAAGCTCCAGTGGGCGAAACGTCTGCTGCCGGACAGTGCCATTGACGCGATGATCCGCAGAAGGTACGGGATCACGCGCGAAGAGTGAGCGCGTTCGCATTTAGAGGCATCAAGAGCAACCTGGCGGCTACGGATTCGAAACCTGGAAGGACATGCTGTTTTCGCGCCGTTCCTGCCACATCTTGGACCACGCCTGATGAACCGGGCTTTCGGCGTAATCGGCCGCGGCTTCGGCGCTCGTAAATTCGATGGCGTAGACCCCGCTGAAGTCCTTGATCTGGTTGCGTTCGGTTTTCAGCCAGACATTCTTGATGCCAGGAATTTTTCCAGCCATTTCCTTGATGCCGTTGATGGCTTTTTCCCGGTCATAATTCGAGACATTGTCTCTGAATTTGTACACCACCACGTGCAACACCGTTTTAGGCTGGCCGAAGCGGTTCTGTACAGCAGCGCTGCGTGCGTGCAGCGAGCCTGCCGCGATTCCCGCAGCGAATAGCACTGCGCCCAGGGCAATCTCGGAGGCGCGTTTCATGGCCGACGTCGTCATCTCTCCCTCCACTATAGGAACCATGCCAGTTTATGTAAGGCACGCGGGGCCAAGCAACTCGCGGCCACAACGGAAAGCCGCCGCTCCCCTAAAAGGTTTGACGGACGGTCGGCAGGGCCGTTACGCTCGGAAGGCACATTCATAGAGGGCGGAATGGATTGCTCCGGCGGAGAATCACAAGAGCAACAGGCAGAACCCAGGGCGTTGCCCCGGTTTCCACGCATCTGGATTGGTTATCTATTGGGCGTCGCGACGCTGATCGCGGAAATGATCGCGGTCACCTTGCATCCGGAACTAGCTAAGGAACCGCTGCTCATACCTCCTTCGTATCTGTTTCTCGCGAATTTCATTAGCGTGGTCTACTGGCTTGTTTGCGTTTATGAGTATCATGTCGTGCTCGCGCAGACGACGACCGGGGGGTATCCCATTAAGCCGCTGCGTGCGGCGTGGTTTCATCTGATTCCCATCTATGGCTTGTACTGGGTTTTCAAATAGCCGTGGGAACTGGCCCGATTTGTGAACAGCCGTCTGGAAACGCCGTTGATGAGACCCGATCGAACGGGGTTGGCGGTATTTATCGCCTTTGCCGTGTTTCTGGTGCTGGACCGCGGACTCGGCATGATCTTACTGTTTTGGTCTGCATCGTATCTGTCGCGTTGCTTGCGTCATGCGTTGGCGGCGCGGCCGGCATCGCCAGGAGGGCAGCTGCCTTTTTCGTGATCGCTCGTTCCATAGGAGAGTAAATGCAGAGAGAGCTACGCTGGATCTTGTCCTTTTGTCTAATCGCGAGCTGTGCGCCCAGAGCGCGAACTCAAGGTCAGGATCAAACAAAACAGCTGGCGCACGACATTTTCAAGCAGCTCATTGAGATCAATACCACCGACTCCGTTGGCAACGTGACGACCGCTGCCGAAGCGATGGCCAAGCGTTTGCTCGACGCAGGCTTCGCCGAGGGCGATATCAAGGTCGCCGGGCCGAACGAACGTAAGAAGAATCTGGTCGCGCGTTTTCGCGGAACCGGAAGACGCAGGCCTATCCTTTTCATCGGACACCTTGATGTCGTCGAAGCGCTCCGCGGGGATTGGACCACCGATCCCTTCGAATTCATCGAGAAAGAAGGCTACTTCTACGGCCGCGGCGCGGAAGACATGAAGGAAGGCGATGCCATCCTGGTTACCAATTTCATCCGTTTGAAAAAGGAAGGATATCTGCCGGACCGCGATGTGATTCTCGCGCTGACCGCCGATGAGGAGGGCGGCTCTTCGAACGGTGTGGACTGGCTGCTCAAGGAACATCGCGACTGGGTAGATGCGGAATACTGCATCAATCTGGACGGCGGCGAATTCGAGAAGGACAAAGACAAACGGCTGCTCGCAGGGATTCAAGCCAGCGAAAAAGTCTATGTGGATTTTCAATTCGAATCGCTGAATCCCGGCGGGCATAGCTCGGTTCCTAGCCCGGACAACGCCATCTATCACTTGGCCGGTGCGCTGTCCCGGTTGCAATCGTATTCCTTCCCCGTAAAGATCAATGAAATCACGCGGAGTTATTTCGAACGGAACGCGGGGCTCACGACCGGACGGGTGGCAGCGGATATGAAGGCGGTGGCCAAGCAACCCCCGGATCCAGAAG
Source organism: Acidobacteriota bacterium (assembly GCA_003224515.1). GTDB lineage: Bacteria > Acidobacteriota > Terriglobia > Acidiferrales > UBA7541 > Acidiferrum. Next base: position 7,994 of record QHZC01000039.1, on the reverse strand, counting down.
CAGTCGGACGGCTCTCGGCAGTGCCATATTTCAATTCTCTCTTGCACACCACGTGCGTCGCCACGATGCTCTCCGGCGGGCATGCGCCAAATGCGCTACCGCAAACCGCGCGCGCCAACGTCAATTGCCGGATTTTTCCTGGCGAAGACCCGCAGGAAGTTCACAAGACGCTCGAGCGGGTTGCCAACGACCCGAAAGTCAGGATCACCGCTGTTTCACAGCTTGCTCCGGACGGGAAGGTGGTGCCTGTCGTGCCGGTGCCTCCTTCCCCGCTACTTCCTGAAGTGACCGGGGCCATGGAGAAAGTTTTGACCGTCACCTGGCCAGGTGTCCCTCTCGTCGCGACGATGTCCACCGGGGCCACGGACGGGAAATACACGCGCATCGCCGGCATCCCGACTTATGGCATCTCATGCATGTTTTTTGACATCAACGACAATCGCGAGCATGGGAAAGACGAGCGCGTCAGCGCCGAGGACTTTTACGACGGCGTGGACTTCAATTACCGGCTCTTGAAAGAGCTGTCCGCGCCGCGGTGAAGAACACGCCCTGTAAATAAGTGCCGGCGAACAAAGGAAAACGGCCCGGAGAAGAGCTCTTCTCCGGGCCGTAATATCTGCAAAAAGTTAAGGCGGCGAATTACGGTTTGCCGGGCGCGGATTGGCCGCTTTTCGGATCAGTTGACACGGCCGCGCTGGCGGCGATGGGTTTAGAGGTCTCGGCGCCATAGCGCATCAGGTAGGGCATGAAGGGGGTGACTTCGAATGGCATCTTTTCACGTTCCGCCACCGTACCCACAGGCTTGCTCTTGATGAGATCCAGCTTGTCGCTCCACGGATCCAGCTTCACTCGTCCGCCGATCGGAAGCGCCGTGATCATCTGCGGGTTCTGCTTCTGTTCGACCGGCATCGAGGATCTGAGATCACCGATGACCGGCACTCGATCACCGAGGTGCGGGCTGATCAGGTTGGGAATTTCCTTTTCGCGCGTACTGAGCGCCGTAAGGAAGAGGCCGGCGTTCCCGAGCTGGTTCTTATAGGGGGAATTGTTCAGGAGTTGCATCGCTTTCGTGTTGGCAGCCCTCTCCTCGTCGGGAGTCCGCGCAAATCCGAAATGGCGGAAAGTCTCCTTGTCGTCGATCAGCAATTGATCGAAGAAAGCATAGCTGGAATCAAGGCGGTGGCCGAGAACGACATGGCTGAGTTCGTGCGCGATCATGGTTGCCAGGCTGGCCTCATCCGGCAGCACGTCGATCAACCCGCGACTGAGCACGATGGTATGGCCGACGGTGTAAGACTCCAGGGTGGATGTCATCATCACGCGGCACCGGACATCGGGTTCGACGTCGATGTTGTTGGTGACTTCGAGATTGTTGACCACCGTCTCGAGGACCTTGTCGACTTCGCCGCGCGGCGCCACCAGGCCGATGCGCTCCAGGCGATCGATGACGTTATCTTCCGCCTGGCGGTCCCAGGAGCGTTGCGCTTGAATGGGAGAAAGGTCGTTCGCTGTCTTGGAGTCGTCCTGCACCGGCGTCTCGACCAAGATCTTGCTTAACTCCTGTTCCTGGCTGCCGTGGCCTAGGTTATAGCCCCACAGCCGCGTCTGCGCTTTGAAGTCCAGTTTCTTGGCTAGGGCGTAGTGCAAATCTCGTTCCTCGCTGTACACGAAGGAAGGCATCCATTGGCCCGGCTGCACATTGGTGCGCCAGCTGTCGAAGTGAAAGTACCAGCTGGAGTGCCCGCTGCCACCATAGGCGCCGTTAAAGCGGACCACGTTGTAATCCTGATCTTCGACCCAGATGCGGCCAAGGAACCGGCCCTTGCCAGCCTTATCCTGAGGGGTGACGTCGAACACCAGGCAGCGCACTTCGCCGAGGAATTCGCGGCGCACGTAGTCGAACTTGAAAGCCGTCCGGCAGGAACTGCATGGCGAAAGAAAAAAAGTTGCCGATGGAACCGAAAATCTTCTTCCCCTTGCTGCTGGTGTCCGTCAACGAAACCAGGGACACACCCTTCGAGAACTCGGCGCGGCCAAGGAAATACTTGTCGCCGGCCGGGGCATAGCCAAGATCCTTATCGGGTCGCAGGTTCTGGATGTACGTCTCAACCAGCGGCGAATACTGCTCGATCTGCTGGTTAGCCCGGTTTTCGTTGGTGATCACGCGGTCGATGACGTCGCTCATGGTCCGCGCCTGATCGGCCGGATGGGGGGCCGCCGCGGCGACCATGGACCCCAGCCCGCTCAAAATCAGAACGAAAATAGCAGTTGCTACCTTACGCATTTTCTCTCTCCCCTCAGTAAGCCAAACGGAATTCAATTCGCACACGAGCCGGGAAATCCACCGGCTGGCCTTCGCGTCTCGCCGGCTTGAACTTGATCTGCTGCGCCGCGCGAGTTGCTGCATCATCGAGACCGTGGCCCAGGCCACTTACCACTCGGTTTACCTGGATACTGCCGTTCGAAAGAAACACCATATCGAGAACAACGTCGCCTTCTATTTTCAGACTACGTCCTTCCGCGGTGTACTCCGGACGAGGCTTGTCCAGGATGTTAACAGGCGTGGTGGCGTTTTCGTCGGCCGACGCTTTCTTCTTTGGCGCGCTGATCGCGGCCGTCTGATCCGCGAAGCCGGTGGACTGTAGCGTGCCGCGCTTGGCGCTTGGCGGAGGAATCGCCGTGCTATTACCGAAACCCGTGCTCGCCACCGTGCCGCGAATTCCTTTATCGCCGCCGGTGCCGTTCCCGTATCCCAACCCGCCCGGCAAAGCGGGCGAACCAAGACGATTGACGTTCGTGGCTTTGTTCGGATCACCTTTACCGGGGATTCCGTGGGGATCGCCGAAGCCACCGGTTTGCACTTTGTTCACCGGAGCCACCACGGTCGCCACAGCTGCGCTGCCTGTTCCAAGATTATCGACTTTCACATCTTCTTTCGGCCGCTTTGGCTGGCTCTTCGGTGTATCGATTTTCACCTGTTCGAATACCGGATTGAGTTCCACGGGCTTGGCTTCCATGGTCTTTATCTGGGGTGGCTGGACTTTTGCCGCGAGAAAAACGTGCGTCTGTTTGGGGTTCAGCTTCACCGGTTCAGGCTCCACCGGCTTGGGTTTCGGAGGCACAACTTTGGGCTTCACCTTCGGCGGGGGTGGCGGCGGTGGTGCAACCGGGATTTCCGTAACCGGCTGCATCAACTCCACAACCCGGAAGTTCAATGCTGTTTGCATCTGCTGTGGGAAGAGCAGAGGAATCATGAGCAAGAAACCGAGAATCGCAAATTGTCCTGCGGCGCTCAGGCCATCGCCTGAACGGCCGCGGTTGGCCTCAAAACCAACGCCCATCGTGGTCTTACGTAGTGGATTCGCAATCATGGTGTCATCCGCGCGCCGCCTCGTGAAATTCCGGCCGCGGAACATGGGTGGTCTAGAAATCCCTAGCGCTCCCAAGTCCGCCAGCTAAATAGGAAGTGCTCTACCAGTACCAGAGTACTGACGAGGCTGAGGAAGCCCGAATAGGACTTTCGTACTAGCGTCGCGAAGTCGCTAATGCTCCCGCGAGCGCCTTGTAGCGCACCCAGTTCTAACCCGGCGAGGCAGTCTCCGTTGCGGGCGGGGCGCGCAACACCCAGATAGGATACCTCAAACTCGCACCGGGTTGCGTCTCTTTTACAAGCAAGTTTGCATCCCGCGGGCTTATCCTTAGTTCCAGCATTATGGGCTGGCCCTGGGTTTCTTGGGATACAGTAAACAACTGCAATAGACATGGACAAAGATCCAGAAAGCTGTTCTCGAGACGCGAATACCGTGGACCTGACGGAGTCGCTTAAGGACCGCGCCCCCATGGTCGAGTGGCTGTACGCGCAGGCAAATGCCGCACGCTGGGGGCTCTCTTGTGGGCACTTCGCGGCCGCGCTGGAACGCAGCGCAAGGAAGCGCTTGGGGAGTGGAGCGCGCACCGCAGCTAAGCTCGAAGAATATCTCGGCGCGTTGCACCTGGAAGATCTGGCCTTGGCCACTGCCTGCGCCGAAGGAGGCGAGGCGGCTTGGGAGCATTTTTTCACCCAGTACCGCGCCTACCTGCGTGCGGCGGCGGCCGCGATTCTTCGGTCGCACGCGGGTTCCGCGGAAGCTTGTGATCTCGCGGATTCCCTTTTTTCCGAGTTGTACGGTTTGGCCGGCGGCAAGGGCGCGGGGCGCTCGCTGTTCCGTTATTTCCATGGGCGCAGTTCGCTGAAGACCTGGCTTCGCGCCGTTCTTGCCCAACGGCACATTGATTCCATCCGTGCCGGCCGCCGCTTCGCGGAGCTTGACGAGCGCGAAACTGGCGAGGGACGGCAGAAGATGCTGCTCCCTCCGCAGATGCAGCCGAGCGACCCGCATCGCGAGCGCTACGTCCTGTCATTCACCCGGGCATTGCAGATGGCGCTTGAAGGCCTCGCACCACAGGAGAAGGAGCGGCTCCGCCTCTATTACGCCGAGGAAAAAACGCTTGCGGAGATCGGAGGGCTGCTCGGGGAGCACGAATCTAGTGTTTCGCGTCATCTAGACCACGCGCGGCGCGATTTGAGGCGCGCTGTGGAGAACATTCTTCGCCGCGGTATCGCAGAGGCGAACGGTTCCGCGGCTCAGCCCGGATTGAGCGATGCGGAGATCGCCCTCTGTTTCGAATACAGCTCGGAAGACACCCCCATCGATTTGCAAAAATTGCTGCCGCGCTCCAAATCCGGGGCCCCGGCAGCTGGAAAGCGGACGCCATGACCGCGTGGTGCAAGAAAGTTGTAAAGTTTCGTTCTAAGCATGGAGAAGCCTATGGCGCCTGACGAACGCGATCGGAGATTTGACAAAGCGCTTGCCCGCCATCTGCGCCCTGCCGCCCCGTCGGGGGAAGGCGCGGTCCCCGCTTCCGAGAGCGGCGCGTGTCCTGAGTCGGAAACGCTTGCTGCCTATCACGAGCGGTCTTTGCTTCGAGAGGAAATGAATTCCTGGAAGGAGCACATCGTCGGCTGCGCCAATTGCCAGGCCGTCCTCGCCCACTTGGAAGCAACGGATGAGATTCCATTGCCAGCCGCAGAACAAGAGAGAGTGCTAGCGCAGGCTGAACCGGCGCTCTGGGCGCCTGCTTCCAGCGAAAGCCGGCCGGGGTCTCCTCTCTCGCTTTCGAAGAAATCTCGCCGCTGGCTCGCTCCCGCGGGAGCTCTTGCCGCCGGTCTGCTCGTTTGGATCGCCCTCCATGAAAATCAATCCTTGCCCCCGCTAACCTTGCCCGAAAATGAAAACAAAGTGGCGCAAGATCGAGCGCCTGCTCCTATTCCTTCCGTCTCAACAGCCAAGCCACCGTCTTCTCCGCCTGGAAAGCCGACCGGTGCTCTTCGGAGGCGGCAATCGTCGGAGAGCGAATATGCGGTCTCTAGTGGCCGCGTAGCTTCCAAGGCCACCAAACAAAGCCAGAAGCTCAGCGATGCAGCGGAGAGTCGCTTGAAAGTCCTCGGCGATGAAGAATTGAGCGCGCGAAAAGACGGCGCGCGCGATGCTGCCGTGGATCTGCTGACCGCTGCGAATCAGGGTGATCTCGATGCCAAGAGCCTCTCGGGAACTCTGGGGAAAAAAGAAGATGCACAATCGCAAACAGAAAAGCCTCAAGCGCAGATGGCCCCATCGCAGAACGCCCAAACACAGAATCAATACAATTATCCTCAGCAAAAGGTGCCCGGCCCCGGCCCCCTGAACCAGTCGGAACCTCCCAAGAAGGTGAAACGCGCCGAGGATGCGCCCGCGGCTCCCCCCCCACCATCTGGAGCGGTTGGCGGCGCGGTATCCAGCTATAACGATCGAGCTTCTCTGGAAGTTGCCCGGGCGATCAGCAATCCGCGTTTGATCTCACCACCGGGCTCGAACCTCATCTGGCGCGCCGGCCGCGCGGGCTTGGTGGAATTCTCGAGAGATGGTGGAGCTTCCTGGTCACGGCAAACGACTGGGGTGCTTGCCGACTTGCTGACGGGTTCTGCTCCCTCGGACAAAGTCTGCTGGATCGTGGGCCGTGTCGGAGCCATTCTTCTGACCACCGATGGCGGCGCGCATTGGACGTTGATTTCTTCGCCGTTGTCGGAGGATCTCGGCGGGATTCGCGCCACGGATGCCCGGCACGCCACGATTTGGACCCCCCGAAATACCAAGAGTCTTGAAACCAGCGACGGCGGCCTGACCTGGAAGCGCGTCCCGAATCCATGATCTGGAGGACGCCCCGCCCGAACCGTCCGGTGCAAGAATTTTGGCTCGCATCGTTCTAACCGAGAAGGCCATCCAGATTGAGGTGAATGTGATGAAGATCCCCGGGAGTAAGGCGACTACGCGGCTGTTATGGATGATTTCCGCTGCTGCGATTCTCACCGCTGGCGCGGCAATTCTTTATCCCGCGGCACGCGGCAACAAGGTTTATGCGTCACAAGAGAAGGAGGCCGGCCGAACCGCCGCCGGCGATCAATCCACCAGCCTGAACGACCAGACCGACCTGAACGTTACCGTGTACAACTCCAATATCGCCCTGGTACGCGATGTTCGACAGCTGATGCTTCCCAGCGGAACGTTTCGTCTGAAATTCATGGATATTGCCGCAACCGTCAATCCCGCGACCGTTCATTTCCGTTCGCTGAACGATCCGGAAAAACTCGGGGTCATCGAACAGAACTACGAATATGACCTTCTGGAGCCCGCGAAACTGCTGCACAAGTACGTCGGCAAGGAAGTCACGCTGGTGCGCTCGTATCAGGACAACAATACCACCAAGCGCGAAGAGATCAAGGCGACTTTGCTTTCCGATAACAACGGCCCGGTCTGGAAGATCGGCAACGACATCGTGACCGGGATGTTTGCCGAGAGTTATCGCTTCCCCGAAGTGCCGGCGAATCTCTACGAGCGCCCCACGCTGCTGATGTCTCTGGAAAACTCCGGCGCGAAAAAGCAACAGGTAGAGGCTTCTTATCTTGCGAGCAATTTGTCCTGGAATGCGGATTACGTCCTTACCGTCGCGCGCGATGACAAGAACGCCGACCTGGATGGCTGGGTTACGGTTGTCAACAACAGCGGCACCGCGTTTCACAAAGGCCGCTGCCCCGCAGTTCCAGCAGGAAAGCTTCAGTGAATACCATCTGTACTCGCTCGGTCGTAAGACCTCGGTCGAAGACAAAGAAACCAAGCAGATCAGTTTGCTCGAGGCCAGTGGCGTTCCCGTGGAGAAGATCTTCGTCGTGAACGGGCAGAACTACTACTACCACAATGCACAAAACCCGGGATCACCGCTGAAAGACCCCGTGATGGTCTATTACAAGTTCAAAAATGAAGAAAAATCCGGCCTCGGCATTCCGCTTCCTGCGGGCAACGTGCGCGTCTATCAGAAAGACTCAAAAGGCGGCATTCTCTTTGCCGGCGAAGATCGCATCGACCACACGCCCAAGGATGAGGACGTCAATATTCACATCGGCAACGCTTTCGACGTTGTCGCTGAACACAAGCAGACGGATTACAAGAGCATTTCCAGCCACGTCTGGGAGATGGAGTTTGAAATCACGCTGCGCAACCACAAAGATACTCCCGTCACCGTGCAGGTAAACGAGCCTATCGGCGGCGATTGGGAGATGCTTTCTTCTTCCTACAAGTACACCAAGACGGCGGCGTTCGCGGCCCAATTCAATGTGCCCGTGGCCAAAGACGGCAAGTCCGTGCTGAAGTACCGCATCCGCGCGCACTGGTAGGACGCGCAAGCCAAATCGGTTTGGTAGGGGCGCGGCTTGATCCTGAGCGTCAGCGCGAAGGAATGCCGCGCTCCATTTGGCCTTTAGGACGCTTGTGCGACGTAGATCATCTCGGGTGAAGAATCAGCGAGTGCCGACCGGTCGAAATTCCCATACAGCGCCGTAACGCGGAACCCGCATCGCGCCAGAAGGTGTTCGATCTCATAGCGGAAGAAATACCGCAACGTCCAGGCGAACACCAGCTTCT
>QHZC01000329.1 GCA_003224515.1 Acidobacteriota bacterium | reverse complement strand
TTTTCCATGCGCGTATTACCGGCATTGACCCGGAACACGGACCGGACATTGAAGGGATGCAAGTGGAGGTGGACCCCAGCGTGGGCAAGCATACGGGCGGACTGTATGAAAGCGGAGGGCGCGGTTGGGTGAAGATGCCGACGACGGAAGGCGAGCAGGCGCTGAAACCCGGCGAGTGGAATGACCTCGAAGTGGCCGTGCAGGGCAATCACATTGTGACCCAGCTCAATGGCGTGAAGATTGTGGATTACGCCGATCCGGCGCCGAAATTCACCGATGGTGTGATTGGCTTGCAGATTCACACCGGCGGAGGCGTGAAGATGAGGTGGAAAGATATTTTCATCCGAGAGAAATAGATCGCGGAAGGCACACTTTCCCGGTGTGATGGCAAATTTCCTTTTCTGAGCCAGTATCATGAACAAACATAACCGTAGAGCCTTCCTTCAAACTTCCACTGTCGCTCTGGCAGCCGGGCTGGGCCCAGTTGCCGCCCTGGGGGGTGGTGTTATTGCCGACGATTTGGTGTCGCATCTCAGCGCAGCGCAAGTTGCTCCAACTGTACCAGCCAACGAGGAGAGGAAGCCGCTGCGCCTCGGGCTGATTCTCGGCATCGGCAGGGACCCCCATGAAGCTATAGCCAAGGTTCACGATCTTGGCTTGCCGACGTGCCAAGCGTTTGTGGATGAGATCGATTCCGTGCTTGCGGGCCGCTTGCGCGAGGCGCTTAACAAATACCAGATTGAGGCGACTTCTCTCGTTGTTGGCGGACCGGGACGGGAAGTGTGGGACTTCTACGGGGGGCCGCTGACCATTGGATTAGTTCCGCGGGGGACGCGAGATGCGCGCATCGCCCATATCAAAAAGGCGTCGGACTTTGCCAAACAATGCGGCATCGCCGCGGTGCAGACGCACTGCGGATTCATCCCCGAGAATCCCAATGACCCGGTGTACAAGGAAACCGTTGCCGCGATGCGCGAGGTAGCGGGATACTGCAAACGCAATGGCCAGAACTTCCGATACGAAACCGGGCAGGAGACACCCATCACGCTCGTTCGGGCCATTCAGGACGTCGGCCTGGACAATCAGGGCGTTAATTTCGACCTCGCCAACTTGATTCTCTATGGCAAAGCGAATCCCGTGGACGCCATCGAACTCCTCGGCCCCTACGTCCAGGGAATTCACGCCAAGGACGGACTGTGGCCGACGAACCCGAAGGAGCTAGGGCAGGAAGTTCCCATTGGGAAAGGGAAGGTGGATTTTCCGCGGATCATCGGGCGGCTGAAAGAACTGAACTATCGCGGCGCTGTCACGATCGTGCGGGAGATTTCCGGTGCGCAGCAGGTGGAAGACGTACGAGCGGCGAAGGCCTATCTCGAGAAGCTGACCGGGTAGTTATCGCGTCGACCGGGATCTGCGCACCGCGAGGAGGAGGGAGGATCTATGTCAGGAGACACGAAGCACGGATGGAGTTGTTCAGAGAAAGTGGACCGCCGGAAATTCCTTGGCGTTGCGGCAGCGACGGCCGGGATCCTGTTCATCAAACCGGAGCTGGTGCGCGGAACAGCCGCAAACTCCGCGGTTCGCGTTGGATTACTCGGGTGCGGGGGGCGCGGCACCGAAGATGCTACCAATCTGGTCGATACGGGCGGCGCGCGCGTGGTGGCGCTGGCCGATCTGTTTCAAGACCAACTGGACAAAGCGCGAGAGAACTTCAACAAAGTCCAACAGGACAAAGGCTACTCTGCGCTGGACGCGTCACAACTTTTCGCGGGACCGAACGCTTTCCAGCAGATTGCCGCCTCGAAGGAAGTGGACGCTATCGTAGTCGCCACGCCGCCCTATTATCATCCACGGCACTTTGAGGCAGCAGTCGCTGCCGGCAAACACGTCTATCTGGAAAAACCAGTGGCCGTGGATGTGCCCGGCGCATTGAAGGTGATCGAAATCGGAAAACGTGCCGAAGGCAAGCTGAGCCTCGACGTGGGCTTCCAAATTCGCGATTGCCCGCCGTTTGTGGAATTGGTGCGGCGAATCCATAGCGGCGCGCTGGGAAAGATTATTTGTGGCGAGGCCCACTACTTCTCAAGCTACATCGATCGGCCGGCGTGGCCGGACGCGACGCCGGTGGAGCGCCGCCTTCGCAATTGGGTGTATGACCGAGTTCTTTCCGGCGACATCGTCGTGGAACAGAACATTCATGTCATTGATATATGCAACTGGGTGTTGAAGGCGCGTCCGCTGAAAGCCTCGGCAAGCGGAGGGCGCGCAGGGCGTCCCACGGACGGCGACGTCTATGGAAACTACAACGTGCTGTTCCATTATCCGGAGGGAGTCGACGTCACTTTTAGTTCGACGCAGTTTGCCAAAGGCTGGTGGGAAGTGAGCGAGCGATTCTTCGGAACGAAAGGGACTTCGCAATCTCCCTACACCGGGCCGCTGGGGATTTGGGGAGAGGAACCGTGGCAAGCTGAGGGCACTGCTGCGAAAGATCCGGCGCAAGCCGCGTTTTCTGCCACAGGGAAGTTCACCTCGAACCTGGAATTTGCGGACCGGGAGAAGAAGAAAGCGTTCGTTGAGAGCATCGCCAGCGGCAATTTCCACAATCAAGCCGACAAGGGCGCCGAATCCGCCCTTTCATGCATGATGGCCCGCACCGCGGCGTACACCGGGCGCGAGGTCACTTGGGAGGAGACCCTGAAGTCCAGGGAGACGTGGGACCCGAAGATTGACTTGAACAAGTTGCGGTGAGGTCGCGATTCTGGATCTCTGTTTTCCACAAGCCGATTCCGGCGGTGGGTCAGGCGGAAAGGAATCCGCGTGGAACCACGAAACTCGAAAGCCTCTGAGGTGTATATGTGCAATTCTTCACGCCGTGAATTTCTGAAAACCACTGTGACCACAGCTTGTTCAGCGGGACTCAGCATGTGGGGCACTAGTGAACTTATTGCTGACTCGCACGCATCGCGCAGCACGCTCCCGACGCCGCCTTCGGCACCATTGCCGATCAAGAAGGGCGTTCTCCTCGAAATGCTGCCTGCTAAGCTGAACTACGCGGACCGCATGAAAATGGCGCGCGACGTGGGGTTCGAGGTGATACAAGCGCCCACGACACCCGACGCGCACGAGGCCGAGGAGATCAAGAAAGCCGCTGACGGCGCGAACGTGCGCATCGATTCGGTAATGAACATGGACCACTGGAAAGATCCGCTGTCGTCGAGCGATCCGGCGGTGGTGGAAAAGAGCCTGGCGGGAATGCGCACGTCACTGCACAACGCCAAGCTCTGGGGATCAGACGCAGTGCTGCTGGTTCCCGCGGTCGTGAATCCGCAGACCTCCTATCGCGAGGCCTGGAGTCGTTCCCAGAAGGAGATTCGCAAGCTCCTGCCTCTCGCTGAGGAGCTGAAAATTGTGATGGGAATTCCAGAGTCCGTGGATCCAGGCTTGGTTCGACGTTGGGAATGTGCTGCTTTACGGCTATCCGCAGGACTGGATTCGCACGCTGGGGAAGAGCATCGTCAAAGTCCACTTGAAAGACTTCAAGCGCAAGCAAGACGGATACGAGTGGGTGAACCTCGGTGATGGCGATGTGGACTGGCAGGCTGTTCGTGAGGCCTTTAGTGAAATCGGCTATTCCGGGAGCGCCATTACCGAGCTTAAGGGCGGGGACGAGGCCTACCTCCGCGACGTAAGCCGGCGCGTGGACCGGCTGATCCTAGGCCGTGCCTGAGCGCAACCGCCGCACAGGCATGTCTCCATTCCCCGCGCACGTAAGAAAATAGCCAGAGCGGGGTGGAACTTTCAAAAAAAGGGGAAAATTCTGGACACTTCCTCATAGTCCGGTGACAATTCAGACATGGGCGGTCCGCTGCTGGTGGGTACCCGAAGACATTTTCTAATTGGAGCGTGCGCTTTTCTGCTCCCGCAGTCCCGCGGAAAGAGCCTCCAGCCCGCGCCGCCATCCGTGCTGAGTCCCATTCGTTTTCGCGAGATTGCGAGTCAAGCCAGCTTAAATTTTGTGCTTCAGAACAATCCCACGCCGCGCAAACACATGATCGAAAGATATCTTCTTCACCAACGGTGCGTCGATTCCTTCTCTGGAAAAGGATTCACCCAAGTTTTTCAACCGGCTTTACCGCAACGACGGCGGAATGAAGTTCACCGACGTTACCTCGGAAACCGGAGTGGCGGGCGCGGGCTATTCCATGGGCGTCGCCGCGGCGGACTATAACAATGACGGCTACACGGATTTGTTTGTCGCAGGTGTGTATCGGAATACTCTTTATCGCAATCTAGGTAACGGCAAATTTGAGGACGTAACCAAGGAGGCCGGCATCAAAAGCGACAAGTGGTCCGTTGCCGCCGGCTGGTTCGACTATGACAACGATGGATGGCTGGATCTGTTCGTAGTCAATTATGCCCACTGGACGCCCGACTTCGATCGCTTTTGCGGCGATCGCGAGCGCAACCTGCGCGTTTACTGCCATCCCAAATATTTCGAGGGATTGTCCAACACCCTGTACCGGAACCGACGCGACGGGACTTTCGAGGATGTCACTGTCAAGGCGGGCGTCGCCGCGCACATCGGTCGCGGTATGAGCCTGGCTTTTGCGGATTATGATAACGACGGCTTGATGGACGTTTTTGTTACAAACGACAACATGCCGAACTTCCTGTTCCACAATCGTGGTGACGGGACATTCGAAGAGGTGGGGCTACAGGCCGGTGTGGCTCTGACGAACAATGGGCTGCCGGTGGCCAGCATGGGGGCAGATTTTCGCGATTACGACAACGACGGTTTGCCCGATCTCAACGTCACTGCCTTGGCTGGTGAAACGTTTCCTTTGTTTAAGAATCTAGGAAAGGGTCTGTTCCAAGACGCAACTCACCAAAGCCGGCTGGGCGTTCTCACCGCGACGCGTAGTGGCTGGAGTAACGGGTTCTTTGATTTCAATAACAATGGGTGTAAAGATCTGTTTACTGCCAATTCCGATGTCAATGATTTGATCGACCTGTTCCAATCCACGCACTACAAGCAGCCCAACAGTCTCTTCGCTAATCTTGGGAACGGCACGTTTGAGGACCTTTCGGCGGAAGCTGGGTTTACTCTCTCTCGCGCTCACCGCGGCAGTGCCTTTGCGGATTTTGATAACGACGGGAAGATCGACGTTGTTGTTAGCGCACTCGGAGAACCCGCAGAGCTTTGGCAGAACCTCAGCCCCGACGTCAACCACTGGCTCATCTTGAAGCTGGTTGGTACCAGAAGCAATCGCGACGGTATCGGCGCGAAGATCCAGTTAGGCAATCAGTTCAACCACATGACGACGGCGGTGGGCTACGCCTCCTCCAGTTCGGCAGGCGTCCACTTCGGAACTGGCAAGGTCGAGAAGATCGATCGCCTTGAGATTCGCTGGCCAAGTGGCGTAGTCCAGGTGTTGCGAGCCGTTCGGACCAACCAAGTTCTCGAAGTCCACGAGCCTTCGAAATAGCTGGGACATTGATGGTTGTTCAGGGAGGTGTGATCTCTACCTCTCGTTTTGCAGCCTCTCTTGCTGCCGCAGCAGAACGCTGGATCTTCTGATATTCCGAGAGGGCCAGTTTGGAGAGGCCGGGCTG
>QHZC01000328.1 GCA_003224515.1 Acidobacteriota bacterium | reverse complement strand
CGGGCTGATGGACGCGGCTGCCTACGAAGCTTACATCGCGGCCAAAGGTAAGGAAGCCTCGGCCTGATGCGCTACCTTCCGAAGAGTCCAGCCGAGCGGCAAGAGATGCTCGCCGCCATCGGCGCAAAATCCATCGAAGAATTGTTTTCCAGCATTCCCGATCGTTTTCGGCTGCGCGAAGCGCTGAACATTCCCGGGCCGTATTCGGAAGCGGAAGTCATCCAGTATTTCAAGGACCGCGCCGCGGAAAATTCGAACGGTTACACGACCTTTCTTGGGGCGGGCGTCTACAATCATCTGCGCTCGGTGGTGACGGATGCGATCATCCAGCGCGGAGAGTTCCTCACCTCGTACACACCCTATCAGGCGGAAATCACGCAGGGCACGCTGCAGACCATCTTCGAGTTTCAAACCCTGATGTGCCAGCTCACGGGGCAGGAAGTGGCGAACGCGTCGATGTACGACGGATCAACCGCGACGACGGAAGCAGTGTTGATGGCAGAGCGCCTGACGGGCCGCCAGCGCGTGCTGGTGGCGCGGTCGGTGCATCCCGAATACCGCGAGGTGCTGAAGACCTACGCGAAGAATTCGGGGTTGCGCGTGGAGGAAATCCCATTTACAGCGAAGGGAACGGTGGACGCGAAAGCGTTACAGGTGGCCCTGAAAGATGACGTTGCCGCGGTGGTCGTGCAAACGCCGAATTTTTTCGGAGTGATCGAATCGTGCGCGCCGCTCGCGGATGTTACGCAAGCGGCTGGTGCGATGTTTGCAGTCGCGATTGCGGAAGGTGTTTCCCTGGGACTCGTCAAACCGCCCGCGGAAGCAGACATCGTCGCGATGGAGGGCCAGAGTTTCGGGCTCCCGCCGAGTTACGGCGGACCGTTCGCCGGCGTGATTGCCTCGCGAGAAAAGTTCGTGCGGCAGATGCCCGGGCGGCTTGCAGGGCAAACGACGGACACGGAAGGGCGACGCGGGTTCGTGCTGACACTCGCGACTCGCGAGCAGCACATCCGGCGCGAAAAGGCGACATCGAATATTTGTACCAACCAGGCGCTTTGCGCACTCGCCGCCACCGTGCACCTGACGCTCCTCGGTAAGGAAGGCCTGCGCGAAATGGCGCAGCAGAATTTGTCGAAAGCGCAGTTTGCGCTCTCGGAGTTGCTGAAGATTCCCGGGGTGCGACGCACATTCGATGCGCCGTTCTTCAATGAATTTACGGTCGAGATTCGCAGCTTTTGCGCGAAAAAATCATCGGGCCGCTCGCGCTGGGCACGCCGTATCCGGAATTGACCAAGCACGCGTTGGTGTGCGTCACGGAAACGACGACGCGCGCGGAGATCGAGCGATTCGCGGGCGCGTTGAAGCGCGCGCTCGAACGGCCGATTTAAGGGAAAGTATTTTTCCTGGGGCGGGCGCCCCTAGGAGCTAGAAAAACGAATGAACACAAAGATCAAAAAGGCGTCGCGCCACACCAACCAGAACGAAGGGCTGATCTTCGAGAAGTCATCGCCGGGAAAGCGCGCGTTCGAATTGCCGCCGCTCGATGTGCCCGCCGCCGATCCCGACGAAGCTCTCGGCGGCAATCACCGGCGCGCCGGCATAGATGGCTTTCCCGAAGTCAGCGAGATTGAAGTTCTCCGCCACTTCACGCGTCTTTCGACGTGGAACTACGCCATCGATCTGGGCATGTATCCGCTGGGGTCCTGCACGATGAAGTACAACCCACGCGTCAATGAGTTCATTGCCCGGCTCGATGGGATTGCCACGGAACATCCCTACCAGCCGCAGGAGCTTTCGCAGGGCTGCCTCAAGGTTCTGCGACTGCTCGAAAAATGCCTGCTGGAAATTACCGGCATGGATGCCATCACGCTGCAGCCAGCAGCCGGGGCGCATGGCGAAATGACCGGCCTGCTGCTGATTCGCGCTTATCTCGAGAAGCAGGGGAATCCGCGGAAGAAAGTTTTGATTCCGGACTCCGCGCACGGAACGAATCCGGCAACGGCGGTGATCGCCGGCTATGAAGTCGAAAACATCAAGTCCGAATCGCACGGACAAATCGATGTCGATAAGTTGCGCGACCAGGTGACCGGAGACGTCGCGGCGTTGATGATTACCAATCCCTCGACGCTGGGAATCTTTGAGCAGCGGATTCCGGAAATTGCCGAAATCCTGCACGCCAAAGGTGCGCTGCTCTATATGGACGGCGCGAACATGAACGCCCTTGCGGGCGTGACGCGGCCGGGCGACCTCGGCGCCGACGTGATGCACCTGAACCTGCACAAGACATTTTCAACGCCGCACGGCGGGGGAGGTCCAGGTGCAGGTCCGGTGGCAATGAAGAAAATCCTCGAACCCTTCCGGCCGGTGCCCATCCTGGTGGAAAAAGAAGGCGGACGATTGGCGCTGGAACCGGTGCGGCCGGATTCCATCGGCAGAGTGAAAGCGTTCGCCGGCAATTTCGGCGTGCTGGTTCGCGCGCTGGCGTATATTCTCGCCTACGGCCCGGGAGTGCGGCAGGCCACGGAAGACGCGGTGCTGAACGCGAATTACATTCGAAAGCAGCTCGAAGGCGTATACGAACTGCCCTATTCCCTGCCCTCGATGCACGAAGTGGTGTTTAGCGACGCCATGCAAAAGAAAAACGGCGTGAATACCATGGACATCGCGAAGCGGCTGATCGACTACGGCTTTCATCCGTACACGACCGCGTTTCCGCTGATCGTGCCGGGAGCTCTGATGATCGAGCCGACAGAATCCGAGTCCAAAGAAGAATGCGACCTGTTCATCGAGGCGATGAAAGCCATCGCGGAGGAAGCCGCGACGAAACCGGAGATTGTGAAGACTGCGCCGCACACCACGCGTGTCCGCCGTCTCGACGAAGTCGGCGCTGCTCGCAAGCCGGTTTTGCGCTGGAAGCCGCCCGCCAGACGCAGCGAAGCGGCGGACTGAGCGAAGAGGACGACCATGTAACGGGCGCGCGTCAGCCTAAGATTCCCTTCAAGGCACACCTCTACTTCGCCGCTAAACCATCTTGGCTTGCTTCTTGCTAGAATGTGCATGGGCATTTTCTTCTCTGGACCGAAAGCCGCATGACATCTGCACTGGAAGCCTGGCTCCCGAAATCGATACTCCTGCTGCGCGAATACGATCGCCACAAATTTCTTTCCGATCTGATGGCTGGCGTGACCGTTGGCCTCGTAGCACTGCCGCTGGCGATGGCGTTTGCGATTGCTTCCGGAGTTTCGCCGCAAGCAGGACTATATTGCGCGATCGTCACCGGATTCTTGATCTCGTCTCTGGGCGGCTCGAAAACACAGATCGGCGGCCCCACGGGCGCGTTCGTCGTCGTGGTTGCGGGAATCATCGCCAAGCACGGGATCGACGGCCTGTTCATGTGCACGATGATGGCCGGCGTTCTGTTGGTGCTGCTGGGCGTGACCGGCATGGGCACCATGGTGAAATACTTTCCCCGTCCGGTCGTGGTCGGCTTCACCAACGGCATCGCGATCCTCATCGCCAGCACGCAAATCCGCGACTTCTTTGGCTTAAAGATGGATCACGTCCCCGGTGATTTCTTTCACCGCATGATGGCTTTTGGGCAGACGTGGAATACTTTTTCCGTGCCGGCGACCGCCGTCTCCATCTTTTCGATTGCCGTGATGGTTTTTTGTCTGAAGTACGCCCAGAAAATCCCGGGCGCCATCCTGGTCACGTTTGGCGCGACGGCCGCGGTTTTTTTTCTGCATCTGCCTGTTGAAACAATTGGGACACGTTTTGGCGGAATCCCCAGCGGCCTGCCGAAGTTGGCCGTTCCGCATTTCCACTACGACATCATCAGCGTTCACCGTGGCGATGCTGGGGGCCATCGAGTCGCTCATGTCAGCGGTCGTTTCCGACCGTATGAGCAATGACAAGCACAATCCGAACGTGGAATTGATCGGTCAGGGCATTGCCAATATCGTTTCACCGCTGTTTGGTGGGCTCCCCGCCACGGGAGCCATCGCCCGCACCGCCACCAACGTGCGTTCCGGCGCGAAGACCCCCGTCGCGGGGATCATTCACGCGTTGACACTTCTGGCGATCGTTCTGTTTGCCACGCGGCTGGTGAAGAACGTGCCTCTGTCTGCTCTGGCCGCAATTCTCATGATCGTGGCATACAACATGGGCGACTGGGAGGAAATTCCAGAAATCTTGAAATTGAGTGCGGCCGACATCACCGTTTGGCTGCTGACGATGACCCTAACCGTCGTGACGGATCTGACTTTTGCGGTCGAAATAGGCATGGTTCTCGCCGCCCTCATGTTCATTCGCAAAGTCTCGAGAACCACGACCGTCAGTCCCGTCACAAAGGATTACGTGGAAGACAGTCGCGTCCACGTCCTTCAAGGCAAAGACATCCCCGATTACGCGATCGTCTACCGCATTCACGGGCCGTTTCTTTTCGGTGCGACCGACAAATTCTCCGACATTCTCCACTCCATCGGGAAATTGCCTCCCATCGTGATTCTGCGATTGCGAAATATGACCGCGATTGACGCCACTGGGCTCGGGGCCATCCGCGATTTGGCAGACACACTTCACGCCTCGGGCCGCTCCTTGCTGCTTTGCGGAGCGCGCGAACAACCTTCGCAACTGATGAAACAGGCGGAGTTCGAACGCCACGTCGGCGCGGAAAACATCTGCGGCAGCATCACCGAAGCGCTGGAACGCTCCGCCGAAGTCTATCGCCGGCACCATGCCGACAAAGCTGCGAGCGAACTGACCGCGGGCAGATGAGGGACGTACACGGCACTCCAGGGCTTGCTAGGAATTCCTCTCACTCCCGCGTGAAATTCTCTTCAGAATCGCACCTTTTTTCTGCGATTCATTAGACCGACACGGCACTTTCTCCGTTCTGTAACAACTTACCTCTATTCTCTAGCGCGGGGCAATTGCTCCGACGCGCTGCCCCATTAAAGGAGATCCTCTTGAAACAAAGATTGCTCGCAGTTGCTATGTCGATTGGATTGATCGGCACTATCATTTCTCGACCGGCCCGCGCCAACCATGTGCTTGGCCAGGGAAACAAGATTAAGCACGTCCTTCTCGTAAGCGTGGATGGTTTGCATGCTCTGGATGTTGCCAACTATGTCGCCGCGCACCCCGATTCAGCGCTCGCGGCCCTCAGCGGCCACGGGATTACGTATTCGAATGCGCGGACACCTGCGAACTCGGATTCTTTCCCTGGTCTGCTGGCGCTGGTGACCGGCGGATCTCCCCTCAGCCACGGGCTGTTCTACGACGTGAGCTACGATCGCACTATTTTCGATCCCAGCAACACGACCTGTACTGGCCAGGCCGGCAATATGATGGTTTTCGACGAGAGTGTCGACCTCTACAATTCCGCGAACGTCTCCGAGAACGTGATCGATCCCACCAAATTGCCCCGTCATATCAACGAGCAGGGCAAGTGCGTACCGTTGTTTCCGCACAATGCGCTGAGAAGCAACACGATTTTCGAGGTGGTCAAGAGCGCGGGCGGCCATACAGCATGGGCCGACAAGCATCCCGCCTACGACCTCGTGAACGGCCCTTCTGGTAAGGGCGTTGAGGATCTGTACACCCCAGAAATCACCAACGTCAACGGACTCGATAACACGGTGAGTGTCGTTTGCACTGTAAACAATGACTCTTTGAAGGTTCAGGGGGTTATCAACGAAATCCACGGGCTGAAACACGACGGCACGCCCGGACCCGGTGTCCCGGCGGTGTTCGGGTTGAATTTCCAGGCCGTCAGCGTGGGGCAGAAGCTAGCAAAGGACAACTCCGACGGCAGTTGCTTTGCCGACACAACATTTACCGGGCAGCCGGGCGGGTACAAAGATGGCGCAGGCACTCCGACCGCGGTCCTCTCCTACGCACTGCAGAAGACCGATCAGGCCCTGGGAAGCATGTTCCAGGCGCTCAAGGCGCAGGGTATCTACGAATCCACTCTGTTCATCGTCACCGCCAAGCATGGCCAGTCGCCGATCAACCCGGTAAAGACCAACAAACCCGGTCATTTCGCGGACCTCGTTGCCGCCCTGCCGGATGCCAACAGCAATCCTGCTGCAATCGCTATTGCCAACGCCGCCGCCTGCGGCACCGGCGCTTGCGGATTCGTTCAGGACGACGATATCGCGTTAATCTGGCTGCAGGATCAGAGCCAGACCGGGGACGTTGCCGCTTACCTGAATGCCAACGCCGAGGCGCTCTTTATTGATGAAGTGCTGGCGGGAGCCGAAATCCTGCTCAAATGCCGCAACCCGCTGACCGACAGCCGCACGCCCGATATTCTTGTGCAGCCGATCTACGGCACGATTTACACCGGATCCTCCAAGAAAAACTCCGAGCATGGGGGATTCAGCTTCGGTGACACGAACGTCGGGCTAATCGTCTCGAACCCCGCCTTGAACGCGCGCGTGGTCAAGACTCCCGTGGCAACCTCCCAAGTCGCGGCGTCCATCCTAAAGGCATTGGGCATCGATCCTGGCGGACTCCAGGCCGTGCGCCACGAAGGCACCAATGTTTTGCCGTTCCTATTCAGCGATGGGGATGGTGGCGGCGGGAACTAGCTGCCGATTCACAAACGGGCCAAAACAAAGGGCGTCTCGACCGGGTCGGGACGCCCTCATTTCGGAATTGTTTCGTGTGTTTGTTTTCTTCTCTTCTTCTCTTTGCGTCCGGTGTTTACCCGACCGGTCGGCGCGTCCCTGCATTGATTTCTCTCTATCTCGTGAACCGCACCGAGTCGAGAATCGAGGAAAACGTCCTGTCATAACTATCGTAGGCGGATTGCGGAGCGACGCAGACGAAATAGACCAAACCCTCCGGACGCAACACCGTGACGACCCAATCCGTTTCCTGACCGCCGGCCGGAGAAACATTGCTCAGATAGGTCGAAAGCCCAGGCTGGCCGTTCAGGCGCAGGCGCTCGCCTTGCCGCATGATTTTCATGCTCGGGTTCGACTTTTGAAGATCATGAATCACCTGCTGGGTGGCGCTATTCACGGCGTTTCCATCGTTAGGATCGCCTTTGGCCTCCGCCATGCCGATGATCAGCCCATACGCGAGGGCGCCATGGCCGCTGCCGTCATCCACGACGCCGCCATCGGGAGCAAAGGAAACACCGCCTCCGTTGCCATCGGGATGCTTTTTCCAATTGTCTGGGTACTTGAGCGTGTACGAACTCGCCTGATACTCCGAGAAGTTGCGGGATGGCAGCGCTGGGACAGCAGCGGCGCCGAGCGCTCCAGAGGCCGGCTTTTTCACCATCGGCAAGGCCAGGACTTCTCGCTTGATGGCTTCGAATTCAGCGGAGTCTCGCTTGGCGTTCGGCGGAACACCACCGAGCTTCTCGATTTCTTCATCGACGCGTCCGACGCGATGCTCCGGATTCGGGTGATCGGAAGCTTTTCAAAAAACTGCGCCATCGCACGCGGGTCGTACCCCGTATCGTAGAGGACCAGAGTGCCCATGACGTCGGCCTGTGATTCGGCTGTTCGCGAATAGCGCAGGAGTACGCCGCCGGCCGTGAAACTGCCCAGTTGTGTAAGGAGCGCACCGCCAGTGGTGTCTCCGAAAACGGCACCGAAGATTCCCAGGCCCGTCTCAGCCAGCATCGCCTTGGTTGCCTGGTTGGTGCCATGGCGGAGAGCGACGTGCGACAACTCGTGCGCCGTCACTCCGGCGAGTTGCGCCTCATTGTCCGCGGCTTCGATAGCACCGCGGTTCACAAACACATATCCGCCGGGCAAGGCAAAGGCGTTGATGGCCTTGTCATTTACGCAATGAAATTCGAAAGGATACTGCACGCCACCTGTGGGCAACTTTTGCGCCAGACGCGTGCCGAGTTGTGTCAGGTAAGTATCGACCTTCGGTGCGTTGCAAAGCGGCAACTGCTTTTCAGCATCGGTAGCGGCTCGTTTGCCGAGGTTTATATCCTCTTGCGGGGAGAACTTGTTCCAGCCCGGCTTGAGCTGCGTCCGCTGCGCAGAAGCGCCAGGAATCAAGACAAAACACAGGCCCAGGAAAAAGCCGGCCGCCCATGCGTGATGCGCTCGGGGCGCCCAAAGCCATCGACGGGAGATCTCTTTGAAAGTTTGCGATTTTGACCCGCGGATGCCCACGACGACCTCCGAAAATCTCTGTGCGGTAGGATGGCACTCCTCTATGCATGGTTACTTTATCACCGGTTGGAGAAGAAACGAAAAAGCCCGGGTGGTCATCCACCCGGGCAAATCAGAGAGAGGAGAAAATTAAATTATCGAGCCATGCGCGGCGTGGGCTCCGGCGAAAGTGTCACGCCTGGCGCATCCGCAGACTTGCCGGTTTTGGCGGGAGTGGCGCGTGCGGAAACAACGGGCTCCGCCTTGCGCGTTGGGATTGCCAGGTTTTCACCCTCGCGGACAAAGGTCAGGCGGTCCTGCTCCTTGTTCCAATCGATGCAAACGAGGTCGCCAAGGTGAATCTGCTCGGTCGCCAGCAAGTTCGCTAGTGGATATACGACGTGGCGTTCGATGGCTCGCTTGAGGTGCCGCGCACCGTAGCGCTGGTCCGTGCCTTCCTGTAAGAGGAAGTCGCGGCCGGTATCGGTCACGCGGAACAGGAACTGCCCCTTGGCAGTTTCCAGAACGCGCTGCTGCACCTGGCCCAGCTCGATTTCGAGGACCCGCTCAAGCTGCTGGCGCCGCAGCGGATGAAACACCACTACTTTGTCCAGCCGGTTCATGAATTCTGGTGAAAACTTGCGGCGTGCTGCTTCCACGGCCGTTCGCTCGACCCTTTCATCGAGGCCGGCGGCAGGCTTGTCGTTGGGCTGAATAAAGCCCATGCCGCCCTCCATAAGCTCAGTAATTTCTCCCCCACCAAGGTTCGATGTCAGGAAAATGACCGTCTGAGAGAGGTCCACACGGCGGTTATCGCCCAGGGTGAGGGTGGCCTTGTCGAGCATGCCGAGTAGCAGCTGCCACAAGGCGTCGCTGGCCTTTTCGATCTCGTCGAAGAGCAGGAAGCTCAGCTTCAGCTTCTCCGTATGGCTTGCCGCCAAGGCTTCCTGGGTGATCAGCGGATGGGTCTCGCGATGGCCCAAATAGCCTGGAGGCGAGCCAATCAGCTTGGCAATCTCGTGCGAGTGCTGGAACTCCGCGCAATCGACCTTGATGACCGCGCGAGCATCCCCAAAAAGGATCTCCGCGGCTGCTTCCACAATGCGCGTCTTTCCCGAACCGGTCGGCCCGAGGAACAGCAGGTTGCCCACCGGGCGGCCGGGCGAGTTCAATCCGGCACAAAACACCTGAAACATGTCAACAAGGGACTGCACACCCTCTTCCTGCCCTACGATCTTTGCACGCAAGGAGGAGTGAAAATCACAAGTGTCATTGCTTCGGATGGTGGGATCCAGTTGATGGCGGACGGCGGCATTCATTTCATCAACCCTTCTACGCGTCTAGCTCCCGCAAACGTTTGGACATTCGGAAGATAATGCAAACTCAACAACATACAGGCTTTGCAGTTTTGGAAACTGTCTCAAGTCGTGAGACGGTGTTTCATCTGCGCGAAAAGGGAAAGAGGTGAAACAGTTTGTGTCAGCGACTGGGCGACAAAAAGAGGCGCATTTTCCCATGCGCCTCAGCGCAAAGTTAAAGTGCTGCTTTAAGTATTCGAGCGGTCTTGCTTCTTGCGTCCTTGCGCAGATGACGCCGGGCCCGCGGCGGGCTGCGCCGCCCGGGACTTTCTCTCTTCAACCGTGGCTTCCGTTGGCGTCTCGGCAGACTTCCCGTCCATTGCTTCGGTGGCGGCAGCGCCGGTGCCCATGGCCCGCTGCGAGGCCGCGTGGACGAGCGCCCCCTCACCTTCGCGCACGAACGTAAGCAGATTGTGACTCTCGTCCCAATCAATACGCACCAGGTCGCCCAGGTTGACTTGATCAGTGGCCAGCAGGTTAGCCAGCGGATAGACGACGTGCCGCTCTATGGCGCGCTTCAAATGCCGGGCACCGTAACGCTGGTCGGTGCCCTCCCGCAGAAGGAAGTCGCGGCCGGACTCGGTCACGCGGAAGAGAAACTGCCCCTTGGCGGTGTCCAGCACACGCTGCTGCACCTGACCCAGTTCGATATCGAGCACTTCCTGAAGCTGCTCGCGCTTCAACGGGTGGAATACCACAACCTTGTCGAGGCGGTTCATGAATTCCGGCGAGAACTTCCGCCGCGCCGCTTCCACCGCCGTACGTTCTACCTTCTCATCCAGGCCGCTGACGGGTTTGTCGCCCGGCTGGACGAAACCCATGCCACCTTGCATGAGCTCGACAATCTCACCGCCACCCAGGTTGGAGGTCAGGAAGATCACGGTTTGCGAGAGATCCACCTTACGGTTATCGCCCAAGGTCAGAGTGGCCTTGTCCAGCATTCCAAGCAGCAACTGCCACAGCGCATCGCTGGCCTTTTCGATCTCATCGAAGAGCAAGAAACTGAGCTTCAGCTTGTCCGTATGGCTGGCCCCCAGCGTTTCCTGAGTAATCAGCGGATGCGTCTCACGATGCCCCAGATACCCCGGGGGCGAGCCGATCAGCTTGGCAATCTCGTGGGAGTGCTGAAACTCCGCGCAATCAATCTTAATCACCGCGCGGGCCTCGCCAAAGAGAATCTCGGCAGCCGCTTCCACGATGCGAGTCTTCCCCGAGCCAGTCGGCCCGAGAAACAGGAGATTCCCTACCGGCCGGCCGGGCGAGTTCAATCCGGCACGGAAGACCTGATACAGGTCCACCAGCGCCTGCACACCCTCTTCCTGTCCGACAATCTTTGCTCGCAGCGCGACCTGGAAATCGATCGTGTCCGTGCTGCGCTTGCTCGGATCGAGTGGAAGGATGTAATCGCTCATGACCGCCTCCTAGCGAGCCCGCGAAGGCGGGTTCGCATTGCTGAATCGCCCGCGTCCACGGTCAAACTGGTCGAGCTTGACCTGAATGGTTGACTGCAAGAGCCGCAATTGCACGAGCAGCTCGCGTGCCACAACGGGTGATTCGGAAATTCGGAGGAGCGGCGGAAAGACGTCCGCCAGGTCGAGATTGAGGGCTCGAAGAGAGGATACAAGTTTTTGGACCGCAGGCGAGTTGGGGTTTGCCAGGTCCACTTGACCGTTCAATTGTTCGCGCAGTGTTTTCCAATTCAGCTCCACGAAGGGATGCTTTTTGGAAACTTTGCGCACGAGGTCATCGGTGATTCGCACACGAGCCCCGAGACGGGCCAGATGGAGCTGGCGCACTTTCCCGCCGCGGCGCACGTTGTGCACCAAGTAGAACGAATTTCCTTTACGGCGAACAAAAGCCATGACATTACCTTAAACTTCCGTCATCCTGCGTAGTGTAATTCCCTTCCACTACGCTCTACAATATAAGACGCATTTTTTCGCCAAAAGTTGCATCCAATCAGTAACGCGTCCACCGTAGTGGAAACGGCAAGAAATCCCTCATCACTTTTTCTCGTGCTGCGCTCCTTGATTAGATGCTTGCTGTTCCCTGCCGCTTCTGGAGTTGTCGACGTATCCAGCCACTACATTAAACCCGACCGCGGCATTTTTCTCTTGCTCTTGTGGCGAAAGGCGCCTAGGATGCCGCCCGAGTTTCTTCTTCAACTGTGCGTGGAGCTTGATTCGAAATGTCCTGGGATCCCGTCTTTCGCCTTGTGCAACGAATTCCTCGCGGAAGGGTTTTAACTTATGGGGCGTTGGCGAAGGCCCTGCGTCTCCCAGGAGGCGCGCGTAGCGCCGGACGCGCCATGGCGGCGACTCCGTCCGGAAAGGGCATTCCCTGGCATCGCGTCGTCGGTGAGCATGGCAAAATCCTCATTCGTGAGCCTTACGCTTCCCTGCAAAGAAGACTCCTCGAAAGCGAAGGCATTACCATCATCGAGTCGCGCGCGGACTTGAAACGTCACCTCTGGAAACCGTCGAAAAAATCCCCACCGAAATACCGAACGCCCAAGAAACGTATTCAAAGGTGAAGCCGCTGGCACTCTGCCATCACGTTACAAGCCAGCCGTCTATCTGCGGTATGCTATATGCTCCCTGACAACCCCCGGCGAGTGGGGCGATTGACGATGCCAACTTCCATTCTTCAGGTAGAAAATCTGGTCAAGCGCTACGGCGACGTTGAAGCCGTCCGTGGCGTCAGCTTTGCAGTGGAAGAGGGGGAGGTCTTCGGTCTGCTCGGGCCGAACGGCGCCGGCAAGACCACCACTGTTGAGATTCTCGAAGGTCTCCGCGATCCCGACGGCGGGCAAGTCTCCGTCTGCGGCCTCAACCCGCAACGCGAATCGACAGCTCTCAAGCATGAAATCGGCGCCGCGCTGCAATCCACTTCCCTCCCGGAAAAGCTCCGCGTCATGGAGGCCTTGCGCCTCTTCGCCAGCTTCTACAAGCGCCGGCGGAATCCCGAAGAATTGCTCGAACGTTTTGGATTGAAAGAAAAACGTGACGCTTTTTACAGCCAGCTTTCCGGCGGCCAGAAGCAGCGCCTGGCACTCGCCATGGCTCTGGTGAACGATCCCAAAGTGCTTTTCTTCGACGAGCCCACCGCGGGCCTGGATCCTCAGGTGCGCCGCGAGATTTACGACATAATCGAGGAACTGCGTCGCGAGAAAAAGACCATTCTCATGACCACTCACTACATTGAGGAAGCCGAACGCCTGTGCGATCGCGTGGCCATCATTGATCACGGCAACGTCATCGCTCTCGGCAGCCCCAAGGAACTCAAGCAGCGCTCCGCGGACAAAACCCGCCTGGAAGTCCGTCTGGCCCGGCCCGAATCCGATTCCGCGCTCCGGAGTCTTGATGGGGTCGCGGATTGCCGCGTGGTAGACGGCGGCTACGTGCTCCACACCCAACGTCCGCCTCAAACCATCGTTTCTTTGGTGAAGCATCTGGAAGCTCAGGGCAATGAACTCGCCAGCCTCGAAATATCCTCGCCTTCTCTCGAAGACGTCTTCATCGAGCTCACGGGAAGGAGGCTCCGCGATTGAAAAACTTTGTCGCACTCACGCGCATGCGCATCCGCCTGGCCCTGCGGAACAAAATGTTCTTTTTCTTTATCCTCGTCATGCCTTTCGCTTTGTTCTTCTTGTGGTTGGGAGTAATTGCCAAGGGCGCTCCGCAAATGGTGGGGTTTTATCTCGGCCCTGTTCTCGCGTTTAATGTGATGGGCAGCTTCTGGGGGCTCAGCGCGACTCTCGTCGCATTCCGGGAACAGGGAATCTTGCGGCGCTTTCACGTGGCCCCGGTGACTGCCAGCGATCTGCTCGCGTCAAGCATCGTCGCCAATTTCGTGGTTCCGAGTATTGGTAATCCCATTTCTCTTTTCTTGCTGATCTCCGTCGGCATCATTTCTTTTGGCTCGCTCGGATTGGTCGTGGCCAGCGTAACCAACACCATGCAGGAAACCCAGGTGCTTAACCAGCTCCTCTGGCTGCCTCTAATCTTTCTCTCCGGCGCCACATTCCCGCTGGCTTTTTTGCCGCGCGCGGTGCAGCGCTTTGGACTGTTTCTTCCCGCCACCTACCTCGTCAATGGTCTTCAGCAAACCATCGTGAACTCCGCCACAACCTGGAGCCGTTATGCGGAAATCCTTTCCCTTGCCATCTGGGCCGGCCTCACGTTTTTTCTGTCCGCCCAGCTGTTTCGCTGGGAGCCGGAAGCCAGGACTCCCCGGCGGGCAAAGTTGCTGGTCGCAGCCACGGCCATCCCTTTTCTACTTTTGGGTGTCGTGGAAAACAGGACGGATCGCATCCTCCTGGAAGCCAAGTCAGCATTCATTTCAATGACCTCGCCGATGTCTTTGCCCAGGACCAGCGGAGCCAGCTCCCCCGGGCAACCCGCCACTGGCGAAAACCCATCCGATCTCTCGTCAAAATAATTAGGGTACGCGCCAATTTGGTTCCGCGAGATGCGCTTCTGGTGCACATCGCGCATTGACGCTCTGTCCTTCGTACCGTATTCTGCGAATTCGAGCCGTACAAGAGTGAGCGGCACCATCGAATAGGGAGCATTTATGCCGATTCAGGCGACCGAAAAAATCTGGCACAACGGAAAGTGGATCAACTGGAATGACGCCAAGTTGCACGTCCTTTCGCACGTAGTGAGTTATGGCTCCGCGGTCTTCGAGGGCATCCGCTGCTATGAAACGAAGCAGGGTCCGGCCATCTTCCGATTGCGCGAGCACATGCAGCGGCTGATCAACTCCGCAAAAATTTACCGCATGGAGCTTCCCTTCTCCGTCGATCAATTTGCCAACACCGCGTGCGAACTGGTCCGCCTGAACAAACTGAATTCCTGTTACGTAAAACCCATCGTGCTTCGCGGCTATGGGGAAGTGGGAGTGAATCCGCTGAATTCGCCGATCGACATTTACATGGCCTGCTGGAGCTGGGGCGCCTATCTTGGGCCGGAAGCCCTTTCGAAAGGCGTGGAGGTCGGCGTCAGTTCCTGGACCCGCATCGCCCCGAACACCCTCCCTGCCATGTCCAAGGCCGCGGCAAATTACATGAACTCGCAGCTCATTCGAATGGAAGCGACGTTTAACGGCTACACCGAGGGTATCGCGCTCGATTCCGACGGCCACGTCAGTGAAGGCTCGGGTATGAACGTTTTTCTCGCGCACGACGGCGTGCTCTACACGCCGCCTCTAGCCACCAGCATTTTGCCGGGCATTACCCGCGACGCCGTCACGAAGCTGGCGGAAGACCTGACTATCCCGGTGAAGGAATCCGTCATCCCCCGCGAAATGCTCTACATCGCGGATGAAGTGTTTTTCGTTGGCACCGCCGTCGAAATCACTCCCATCCGTTCCGTTGATCACATCCAGGTCGGCAAGGGCGTGGCCGGACCAATTACCCGGAAACTCCAGGAAGAGTGCTTCGCCATAACCAGCGGCAGCAAGCCAGACCGCCACAACTGGCTCACGCCGGTAACCGCTCCCGTCGGCGCCGCGACACGCTAGCTGACTCTCGTTGTGATTGTCCTATTTGAATCACCTGCGATTTCACCGCATTGACTCACCTCACCTCAACCCCTATCATTTCGCGCAGCGGCAATCCTTCTCATGACCGGCCAAACCGTTTCCCACTACCCCATCCTGGAAAAGCTCGCTGGCGGCGGCATGGGTGTGGTCTACGCCGCCGAAGATCTCAAGCTCGGCCGCCGCGTAGCTCTCAAATTCCTCCCCGAAGAGCTCAGACAGAACCCGCAGGCGCTGGAGCGCTTCCGCCGCGAAGCACGTGCCGCTTCCGCACTGAATCACCCCAACATCTGCACGATTCATGACATTGAGGAGCACGAAGGAAGGTTTTTCCTCGTGATGGAGTTGCTCGAGGGTGAAACCCTCAAGCAACGTGTGAAAGGCCACGCCCTTCTGACGGATGCACTCCTGGATATCGGTGTTCAAATCGCGGAGGCGCTCGATGCCGCACACAAGAAAGGCATAGTTCATCGCGACATCAAGCCCGCCAACATTTTCATAACTGCGCGCGGCCAGGTGAAACTCATGGATTTCGGTTTGGCGAAGCTCGCTCCTGACGGCAACGTGGCCGGAGCCATCGTAGGATCGCTTGAGGGAGTGACTACCGAAGAAGCGCTCACCAGCCCGGGAGTGGCGATGGGCACCGTTGCGTATATGTCTCCCGAGCAGGCCCGCGGCGAAGAGCTGGATGCACGGACCGATCTCTTTAGCTTCGGAGCGGTGCTCTATGAAATGGCCACCGGGCGCGTCGCTTTCCAGGGACTGACATCCGCCGTCGTCTTCCACGCGATACTCGAGCGCATGCCTCCGAACCCCAGCGCCGTGAATTCGAACCTTCCACAGCGTCTCGGCGAAATCGTCGCCAAAGCACTGGAAAAAGACCGTGCCCTCCGCTACCAAAGTGCCGGGGAAATCGGTGCAGACCTGAAGCGCTTGAAGCGCGATACTGATTCCACGCGGGTCGCTGCCGCCGCAGGCGCAAAAGCCTCTCCTCAGCGCAACATGAAACTGCGCATGGGGCTTTCTCGCCGCTGGCC
>QHZC01000327.1:6953-7737 GCA_003224515.1 Acidobacteriota bacterium | reverse complement strand
GGAACTACTGGAACTGGTCCGACCGCATCGATTACAACATTAAAGATAAATGGAAGGTGTGGGGCCGGGCCAGCGGCTACCATACAACCGATATCTACTCCAACCCCACCCCCAATAACTCTGCGCTGTACGTGCCCACCGGCACTTATCGGACGGCGCAACAATATGCGGCGGACTTGGTATGGATTGTGAACGAAAAAACTATCGTAGACTTTCACGGCGGTTACCATAATGTCGTAGACGCCTACGTTTCGACCCCCCTGCCATCACCCGGCTGGGCCTCGCTCTGGCCCAACAATCCTTGGTACGTGCCGTATCAACAGGCTTCGACGTTTGTGCCCGTCTACTTTCCAGATTTCAATATCGGCGGCAACACTTTCGGAGGGCGCGGCTTCTACTGGAACCAGAGGCCCGAGGGCGAGGACTTTAGCGCCAAGTATTCGCATCAGTGGGGCTCGAACTTCCTGAAGGCTGGTTTTCAGCTGCACCATGCCTATGGCCCCGTCTACGTATCGAACACCTCCGTTTTCAATTTCCCCTCGAACACCACTGCTAATTCGTTCATAAGTCCAGATACCCTACATACCGGGGACCAGTTTGCCACCTTCCTGCTTGGCGCGCTCGATGGCTCGTCCGAAATGATCGGGGGCCCGGCTCCGGACCCCCACACGACAACTTACGGCTTCTGGGTCCAGTACGACTGGAAAGTGAACAAAAGGCTTACTCTGAACCTTGGATTACGAGACGAATACGAGAAGGCTTGGTCTGATCCGGACCACCAGCT
>QHZC01000327.1:0-6869 GCA_003224515.1 Acidobacteriota bacterium | reverse complement strand
TAACAACCATGCGGGCATGTGGAATCCGCCCGCCCTGGCGCTCGCGCCGCGCGCTGGCTTGGCCTTGCGCATCAATGATAAAACGGCTCTGCGCCTCGGGTACGCCCGTTTTCCCATTCCGACGGAGTTGAATTTTTCGGCGGGTCCGATCCCCGGCTTCGAGGCTATCAACTTCCTCGAACCGCCCTTTTTCGGTATGACGGGTTACCAGTTTACTGCTCCTCTGCTTCAAGGTGTACCTCAACAGACAATTTCGAATCCATATCCGGCTAGCAACCCCCTCGTGCCGATCATAGGTAGGGCCGCCGGACCGGACGTCGGGCGAGGCGGTGTCAATCTCCTTTGGTATCCGCAGAACTTTCAGAAGGCCTGGAATGACCGGTTCAACATCAATCTCCAGCGCCAGTTGCCCGGGCAGATTGTGGCTGCGGCCACTTGGTTTATGAACTTCGGGCATCAGCATTATACACAGGAATTGAACGCCATTGACCCGCGCTTGGAAGAGCAGTATCAAACTGCACTGTCTGCGAAGGTTCCCAATCCCTTTTACCAGTATCTTAACCCCGTCGTGTTCCCAGGCCCGTTACGGAACCAGCCCACGGTGTCTTTGGCGTCTCTGCTGGTACCCTATCCGCAGTACGGCCCGCTGTTCGAGATAGGCGCTTGCTGCGCTTTGGAGCATTACAACCAAATCCAGATCCAGGTGCAGAAACCTTTCAGCCGCGGACTCAATTTCCTTTTTGGTTACGTATATACGCGGGAGCGTCTCCAGATCAATAACTTCAATGATTCGACTTACTATCTCAACCAATTCCAATGGCAGGGCAGCGACCAGCCTCACCACCGCCTCAACGTCGCGGGCACCTACGAACTTCCCTTTGGGCGAGGGCGCCACTTTATGAGTTCCTTTTCCAAGGCCGATGCCATCCTGGGCGGCTGGAGGGTAACTCCCGTGCTGCAATACATCTCGGGCGACTTCCCCCGGTTTGGGAATATGATCGTCACCGGCAACCCTTGCATTTCAAATCCCACTTCCCAGCGCTGGTTCAACACGGCCGCCTTCCAACCGATACCTTCGAATACCTACGTGCTGCGCCAGAATCCTCTGCAATTCTCGTGCTTGACCGGTCCCAGCTTCTGGAATTTGGATGCCAGCGTAGCAAAGGAGTTCCACATCTTGGAGGGATTTACTGGCCAGCTCAAAGTGACGGCTTACAATGCGCTCAACAATCTCAATCGCCGGGACCCCGACACGAACATTTACTCTTCCACGTTCGGACAAGCCCGCTACCAGGGTTCCCCTGGCGGGACTTTTGGTGCTCAGAGCGCCTACGAATACGTAAGTGGCCGTCAAGTCGAACTCGGTTTCAAGATCTTTTGGTAACTTGGCAACGGGTTCCTTCGTTTCAACCACGGAGGGGGAGTTTGCCTTGTCTTGACCACGATCCGAGCTGGAGGCTCCAGACGGTTCGTCAATAAGGGGGTCGCTCGTTTGGACCGGCGCCGCTTTTTGAGCCTGCTGGCATGGCCTGTGGCCAACGCGTGCGGCCAGGAAAGGGCCACCAGCGGCCAAGGAATGGCCTCCCGCGGTGTCCCACCCAGCCCGCGGAAGAAACCAGCGGGACTTCCTTTCCATGCCCGCTTTACAGATGTGGCCGACCGTGCCGGATTGAAAGAACCCATGGTGAGCGGCCATCCGGATCGCATCGGTTACGTCATTGAGTCCATGGGCTGCGGCGCGGCTTTTTTTGACTGCGACAACGGCGGGTGGCTCGATGCTTTGGTGCTTTCGGGTTCCCGCTTTGGCGATCCGCCGCCGAGGGCTACGAACCGGCTCTACAAGAACAATCGTGACGGAACTTTTTCTGATGTCACGGAAAGGGCCGGACTGTTTCGAACTGGCTACGCCTATGGCGTCACAGTGGGAGATTACAACAATGACGGTTTTGAGGATTTATTCATCACGTATTGGGGCCAAAACGCCCTCTATCGCAACAACGGCGATGGGACTTTCACGGACGTGACGAAGGAAGCTGGACTGCTTAGCCCGCATCCGCGGTTTGGGTCGGGCTGCGCTTTTCTTGATTACGACCGGGATGGATATCTGGACCTCTTCGCGTCCAATTACCTCGCCTTCCAAATGGACTCCGTGCCCCGTCCGGGTGAAGCTGGGAGTTGCCTGTACGAGGGCGTACCGGTGTACTGCGGGCCGCGCGGGCTGCCCTATGGGCACCACAGTCTTTATCACAACAACGGCGATGGCACCTTTACGGATGTTACCGCTCCTTCCGGCATCGACAAGCCCGAGGGAGGCTACGGGCTGACGGTAGTTTCTGCGGATTTTGACAACGATGGCTGGCCTGACATCTACGTGGCTTGCGATTCCACGCCAAGTTTGCTGTTCCGTAACAACCACGACGGAACATTCACCGAGCAGGGTATCGAACGAGGAGTCGCCCTTAGTGAGGACGGGTTGGAGCAAGCTGGCATGGGAGTTGGCGTCGGCGATTTTATGCTGAACGGCAGCTTAGACATCATCAAAACACACTTCTCCCAGGATACACCGGGCGTATACCAAAACGACGGCGCGGGCACTTTCCGGGACATCACACGGCAGTCGGGTTTGGCCGTCGAAACGCGTTATCTTTGGTGGGGCGTCGGCATCGTGGATCTGGATAATGATGGCAAACCGGATATTTTTGCGGTTACAGGCGGTGTTTACCCCGTACTGCGCGGCACGTACAAGACCCCGCGCGTAATTTTCCGCAACCTTGGCGAAGGACAATTCGAACAGTTGCTGGGCCCGTGCGGGCCTGCTGTCGATGCGCTGCACACGAGCCGCGGATGTGCCTTCGGTGACTTCGATAACGACGGCGACGTGGACATCCTCGTCGTGAACCAGAATGAGCCGCCCTCGCTGCTTCGTAATGACTTAACGGGCGCTAACCATTGGATCAAAATCAAGTTGATCGGCACCAAGTCGAACCGCAGCGCGATTGGTGCGCGCGTTACTGTCCGGTACGGAGACAAAGTACAGGCTCAGGAGGTGCTGAGTCAATCGTCATATCTCTCGGTGAACGACGGCCGACTGCACTTTGGGCTCGGCCCGGTGACCGCGGCAGACATTCAGATTCGATGGCCTTCGGGGCAGAAGGACAAATTGGCCGCGGTTCCGGCCGACCAACTCGTTTGGGTGACCGAGGGCTTGGGAATCACCCGAACACAGAAATTGGCAATACGATGATGCTGCAGGTTCTGCTATCGCTGTTTTGTTCTTGTTTGGTGTTCGCGCAGCACGCTCCCCTCGAAC
Organism: Acidobacteriota bacterium; assembly: GCA_003224515.1. Classification (GTDB taxonomy): domain Bacteria; phylum Acidobacteriota; class Terriglobia; order Acidiferrales; family UBA7541; genus Acidiferrum. The sequence continues at coordinate 3,559 of QHZC01000327.1, read as the reverse complement.
AGGCGTGGGACCTGCTGGCCAAGGGTCAGCACCGTGAAGCTGTTCATCTCCTGTACGAGATTATTAAGGCCAATCCCCGCGACGCCGACGCGCGGCTGCTATTGGGAAGCGTACTGATGGAGGAGGGGGAACGATCGCAATCAATCGCGCAGTTAACCGAGGCTGTCCGGTTGCGGCCAGACTCATCTCAGGCCCAGAATGCGCTCGGCGAGGCGTTCAACACCTTTGGTGATTTCGACAGTGCCCGCAAGGCGTTCGAAAAGGCTGCGAAGCTTGACCCTAACTATGCCCCGGCGCAAGTAAATCTCGGCTTAGTTCTCATTGAATCCGGCGAGTTTTCCGTCGCCACCCCACACTTGGACCGTGCCATCCAGCTCCTGGGACGAAATCCGGAGGCGGCCTATCCACGCTATCTTCGGGCGAAAATATGTAGCGAGCAGCATCGGATCGAAGAGGCCATAGCGGAGCTGCAGCAGGCCGTATCGCTCCGGCCCGACTTCGCCGAGGCGTGGTCCGATCTCGGAAGCGCACGAAAGATTCTGTTGGACGATGCCGGGGCGCTCGTGGCTTTTGAGAAGGCCGTGCACTTTGCCCCCAATGACCCAGTGGCCCAAGTGCGCTTTGGTTCGGAACTTCTCAGTCAGGGGAAGGCCCACGAGGCCCTGCCGCATTTAGAAAAGGCTGTGCGTCTGGACGCGCAGAGCCAGACCGCGCTTTATAATCTGCAACGCGCACTTCTCGATGACGGCCATCCTGAAGAGGCCGCGGCCGTAAAGGCGAAGCTCACCGCACTGCAGCGCGAAAAAGACCAAGCTGACCAGCATGCCATCATGGCCATCCAACTCAACAATCAGGGTGCTGCCCTTGAGAAAGTAGGCGAGCTGCCAGAGGCGTTCCAGAAGTATCAATCAGCGTCGCAGCTCTACCCAGAACACGTCGGGATCCGCTTGAATCTCGCGATCGCACTTCTCCGTCTCGGTCAATACAGCCAGGGCATCGCGGAACTGCGGGAGGTCTTGCAGCGCGACCCCGAGAACCTGGCTGCGAAGAAAGCCCTGGATGAGGCACTCGTCCAAGCCCCGCCCAAAACCCTTCGGTAGACGGCCGGCAAGGGTGGTAAAGTTTGGGGCACCGAAGACGCGCAGTAGTCGTCATGTGATCCCGATAAGGTTCCTCTTGCGTGAAGCCCTTGAGTTGCACATCGACGAGGCTCAGCACATACGGCGCCCCACTGTATTCGCCTTTCTCGGGGTCTTGGCTGATCCGCGCAGCAGTGAAGATCGAACACTTTTTCCCGGCGATCAGAATCCGGCGCTTAATCACTGGCGGCCATTGCCTGCCGTCTTGATGTTTCTTGGTTTTGATGAGTTCAACCTCAAGGCCAGCGTCCTGTGCCGACCGTTTGACCGCCTCCAATTGCCAACTCAGCATTTCCAAGGGTTTTTCTGACTCAGAAAAATCCTGCCGTAGTAGTCCCCATGCGCCCTGACAATGGCCAAACTCACAGGAGCACGTCCCGTATCTTTGGACACTTCCGCTCGTAGAACAATACAGAAGATCGGGGGAACTTCGGTCAAGGAAACATAAATTAAGAGGGCGCCTGACTTGTCGTAAGTAATGTGCTGAGGGTTGAGTTCTCAGGAGCTGGGGCTGTGCTGCGGCTGAAAGGCACACGATTCTACTGGTCTGTCCATTCAAAATAGGAAATGGGGGTAAATAGTATCATCATTTTTTCTTGTGAGGCACAAGCATAGGAAACGGGAATGTCAAAGCAAAATAGAAATGTCCCCCTTCTTACCAAGATAGAAATGTCCCCTTTTTTAGGTTTTGCATTTGCAGTTTCGTTGTTGTTCGTTGAGCTTGCCCGAAGCGAAGCCCTGCGGAGCCCGTAGGGCGGAGCGCTTAGGGCGCAGCGCAGGGCAAGCTCAACGGCCGGACGGCTACGGCGGATTTTCTGACGACGCCGCTTTTCCGCAGAAAATTTCGCGTCAGCAGCGCCTAGGAGCGACGATTCCCCACTCGGTCGAGCCATAGCATCCCCCGTTTTTCGCACTTCACTGTGCGCTACACCCGCTCCATGACCTCCGCGACGACCGCATGGCCGCTGCCTCTCGCGTTGCTTTCTGCTCCGCCGCTCGGCGAGCAGCTTGTCGCCAGGGATGGTCCGCCGCGGGGGCCCACTTCCGCTTCGTCGTTGGCAGTCTCAGTTTCTTGACCCCTTCCCTCCCGGCTTGGATCGCGGGCACACACGGTTTCGCTGGCGCCGGGATCTCACGCCAATCCAGCGCGCGTCCCCGATATTCGATGGTGATATTTCCGTACCGCCCTTCGCACACCGCTACCTGGCTATGAGCCGGTGCGTAATGTCGGCTCTGCCGCTGGAGTTGGAAAAACCGGTTGTCATACCGCACCACCCAATCGTTGTAGATCGTGCGCGGGCTTTCCAATCGGAAAATCCGATCCAATGTGGCCGCTTGCGGTGCTCGCCGGTGATAATCCTCTGGCTTGGCTGGCAGCCGGACAAACCTCCGATTGTGTTCCGGCAGATACTCGTTCTCCAGGAACACGTTCACTTGCTGGTGACTCGTGATTTCTTTTCGCCGCAATTTCTTCACCAGCCGATCTTGATGCGTCCCGTGGATCCTTTCGACTCTGCCCTTCGCTTGTGGCGAATTCGCAGCAATAAGCTCAATTCCTAACTTCGCGCACATGCGTCCAAATTGCGTTATTGGCTCTTCTCCGCGCAGCCGCTCTTTCGGTGTCGCCGGCCGCTTGTACAGATTCTTCCAGTCCACATACAGTGCCAGCGGCACCCCGTAACGCTCGATCCAGGCGCGCAAGCTATCCGCAACTGCCCAGATCGTTTCTTCCTCACCCATTCGCGCCAATGTTCGGTTCGTCGCGTCATCGACCATGTCGATCAAGCAGCCCTCTGGCCCGCGCTCCTCCAACCACGGATGAAAGCTCCCATCCATCTGCACCATCTCTCCAAAGTGCTCCTTGCGCTCGCGCCTGCGACGGTGCTGCCGCCTCCTGCGCGCCCGGCTCCACAGGCCTGCCGCCAGCATCCACTGTCGTAGCGTTTCGGCATTCACCTTGAGCCTGTCCTCGGAATCCAGATGCTCGGCCGCCAAAGTCGGACCAAAGCGCTCGCCTACCGGCCCACCGTACTTCTCCCGCACCAATTGCAGTACCTTGTTGCGAAACTTCGAGTCATGAGCGTGGTTCGAGGGCCGACCCGTGTTGCGGTGCTTCAGGCCTGCCGCTCCCTCGTCGCGATATCGCCTCCAGAGCCGCTTCGCTTGTCGATAGCTCACATGCAGGAGCTTGCTCGCATCGACGATCCGCAACTGCTTGCTCCGCACACGCGCCAGCACTTCCACCTTTCTCAACTCCTCGTTGCTCATCTCTGTCCGCCTCAATCCGACCTCCTTTCGGAGGTCTTATTAGGGGACATTTCTATTTTGGTCAAAAGGGGACATTACTATCGTGGCGCGACACGTGCGAGACGATGGCAGAGCACACCTCTCCGAGCTCTTCCCGCCCGAGGGATGCTGAC
>QHZC01000038.1:6506-8892 GCA_003224515.1 Acidobacteriota bacterium | reverse complement strand
AAGCGCAATCCGGCGATGCGCCTGAGCTACGTCAGCGCGGAAAAATTCACCATCGAAGTGATCAATTCACTGCGCTTTGACCGCATGATCAGCTTCCGCGACCGTTTCCATACCGTGGATGTCCTGCTGGTCGACGATATTCAGTTCATCGCGGGCAAAGAGCGCACGGAGGAGGAGTTTTTTCATACCTTCAACGCGCTTTACGAGCAACAGAAACAGATTGTCATTTCCTCGGACTGCCTCCCCAAGGACATCAACTCCATCGAAGAGCGGCTGCGTTCACGGTTCGAATGGGGATTGATTGCGGACATCCAGCCGCCGGACCTTGAGACCAAGATCGCCATTCTGCAGAAAAAAGCGGAGAACGACCGTTTCAGCCTGCCGGACGACGTGGCGGAATACATTGCGCGGGCCATCAAGTCCAACGTGCGCGAGCTCGAAGGCGCGTTGACGCGCTTGATGGCTTACGCCTCGCTGACAGGCGCGACGATTTCGTTGGGCACTGCGCAGCAGGTGCTGCGGAACATCATTGCTTCCCAGGCAAAGCGCGTCACCATCGACCTGATCCAGAAGCGCGTCAGCGAGCACTTCAATCTGCGCGAGCAGGACCTCAAGGTCCGCAGCAATACGCGCGCAATCGCTTTTCCGCGCCAGGTGGCCATGTATATCGTAAAGCAGCTCACCACCGCTTCGCTTCCGGAGATCGGTCGCCAATTCGGCGGCAAGCACCACACCACGGTGCTGCATTCGATCAACAAGATCGAAGAGTTGCGCCGGTCCGACAAAGACCTGAACCGCACCATCACGCGCCTGATGGACGCGTTGCAGTAGCCCGGCCGCCTTTCACTTTCTCATCATTTCATGATCTACTCGCGGGAGATATACCGGCCCTGTGAACAAGATTTGAGAAAGGTGCGGATAATTTGTTGATGGCCGTGGATCAAATTCTGAATTTCACGGTCGGCAGGACACCCGCAGCATGGTTTTCCGCGTTTCTCACAAAGCGCCACTTGTAACGCAACTCCGTAAACCACGTGCTCGATTGAAGTTTCCGGGGTTTCCACAGATTCACAGCACTCATCACAACAACAAGCCTTATAGTTTTTCAGATTTCAAGAATACCTTGTTGTGCTATCTGTGGTGTGGATTGTTGCCTCTGCACGCGAAGCCTCGTTTCCCACCTATTTCCACAACATTGGCGCAAGAGGCGGGCTTTATAAGTTGCTAAAAAGCGAGTAAAGTACCGCAGTGGTAGAAGTGAGCAGCGAAGGTCTGGTCCCAGACCTGATTGAGGGTACACTTCAAAAATGACCTCACCCGGAACGGCACGCGAGGAAAGACCACGATTCCCATCCTGTCGAATCTGCTGGTTGAGGCCAAAGGGAGCCAGTTGACGATCACGGCGACTGACCTGGAGCTAAGTATTCGCACCCCCTGCGAAGCCCAGATCAAGAAAGAAGGCGCCGGAACTATCCCTGCCAAAAAACTGCTGGAACTCGTGCGCCTGCTTCCTGAAGGTGAGATCAAGGTCAAGCTCCTCGACAATCACTGGGTGGAAATCGTCAGCGACAAGAAGAAATACAAGCTGGTAGGCATGGCCAAAGAGAATTTCCCGGAGCTGCCGGTGATGCCCCACACGCTGGTGAAAATTCCCGCCGCGATCCTTGAGAACCTCATTGGCAAAACGAAATTCGCGATCTCCATGGAAGAATCGCGGTACACCTTGAACGGTGGCCTGCTGATCCTGAAGCCGGACACGCTGGCAATGGTGGCGACCGACGGCCACCGCCTGGCGCTCGCAGAGACCGATCACAAACTTGCGGGGCTTAATGGCGAAGTCAAAGTGCTTATTCCGAACAAGGCCATGGACGAAGTCGAAAAACTCTCCAACGCCGCTGGCTCCGACGCGCACATCGAATTTGCGAAAGACGAAAGTCACCTCTTTTTCCAGGTCGGCCATCGCTTGCTGATTTCGCGCATTTTGACCGGCCAATTCCCGAACTACGAAGCGGTACTCCCGCGGGATAACAACAAAAATGTGGTCATCGAGCGCTCGGAATTGAGCGATGCGGTGCGCCGGGTCTCGCAGCTTGCCGATCAGCGCTCCCACGCCGTGAAGCTGGCCGTTTCGAAGGAAGGCATCGAGATCTCCGCCTCCAGCCCGGAATACGGCGAGGCAAAAGAAAGCATCGAGAAAGAATTCAAAGGCGAACCCATCGCCATCGGTTTCAACTCCGGCTACATGCTGGATTTTCTTGGCGCCGCGGCCGATGGCCCGATCAGTATCGAGCTGAAGGACGAACAATCCGCCGGGCAGATGCGGCCGCTCGCCGACGAGTCCTACCGCTACCGCTACATCATCATGCCCATGCGCATCTGATTTTTT
>QHZC01000038.1:0-6397 GCA_003224515.1 Acidobacteriota bacterium | reverse complement strand
AAACAGACAGTTTGCAGGGATTCTTTCCCGTTTCAAGTACTTGAGAAAAAGCCTCGAATCGAGTACAATTCCTGGGTTGTCGATTCGTTCCAAGTCTTCCTCCAAATCGACACGTCCGCCAGGCACCAGTGACCTCAGAATTTGGCTCTGCGCCAGGAGCCCGTGGGTCACGCGCTTGGAGAAACATGAGTCTTCGCCACGTCTCGCTGCGCGAGATGGGATGGAGCAGGAACCCTACGAGTTCTGGATTTGCCCGGCGAATCCGGAATCACAGGGTAAGGCGACGTACGGATCATTCCGCAAGCACGCCTTCCTTGCTTCACACAAAACGAGTTTTGAGCGCGGACGCGCACTCCCAAATTGCCCGGAGTCGGTGCCACGCCGCGAACACACGTGAGCAGATGCTGCGCCAGGAGAAATGATGGGCGACAAAGAAAATGTGGTTGGCACGCCGCAAGGCGGCCACAAGTACGACGCGAAGTCGATCAAAGTTCTCGGCGGCCTGGAGGCCGTGCGCCTGCGCCCCGCGATGTACATCGGCTCGACGGGCGAGATGGGCTTGCACCACCTCGTTTGGGAAGTGGTGGACAATTCGGTCGATGAAGCCATGGCCGGTTATGCGGATGAGATCAACGTCACCGTGCATGCCGACAACTCCGTTACCGTGGTGGACAACGGCCGCGGCATCCCCGTGGACATGCATGCCACGGAGAAGCGCCCCGCCGCCGAAGTGGTGCTGACGGTGCTGCACGCCGGTGGAAAATTTGATAGCGACACTTACAAAGTCTCTGGCGGTCTCCACGGCGTGGGCGTGTCGGTGGTCAACGCGCTGTCCGATTGGCTGGAGCTGGAAATCTCGCGCGATGGCGAGGTGTGGGAACAGACTTACGAGAAAGGCAAGCCCACCAACAAGCTGAAGCAGACCGGTAAGACGCGCAAGACCGGGACAAAAGTCACCTTCCATCCCGACCCCACGATTTTCGAAAAGACCGTCTACAGTTTTGACACCCTGGCGCAGCGCTTGCGCGAACTGGCCTTCCTGAATAAGGGCCTGAAGATCACGCTCAGCGACGAGCGCACGGAAAAGACCGCGGAATTCAAATTCACCGGCGGCATCACGGAGTTCGTCAAGCACCTGAATCGCGGGAAAGCCGCGTTGCATGACTCGCCGATCTACATCGAGGGCAAACGCGGCGCCGTGGAGATCGAAATCGCGCTACAGTACAACGATACTTATGGTGAAAACGTGTTTGCTTTTGCGAATACCATCAACACCGTTGACGGCGGAACGCATCTTTCCGGCTTTCGGTCCGCACTGACGCGCTCGATCAACAACTTTGCATCGTCGGCCGGGATGCTGAAGGAGCAAAAAGACGAAGTCACCATCACCGGCGATGACGTTCGTGAAGGCCTCGTGGCCGTGGTCAGCGTGCGGCTGCCGCAACCGCAGTTTGAAGGGCAGACCAAAGGCAAGCTCAACAGCGACATCAAGGGTGATGTCGAGCAACTGGTCAACGAAAAGCTCGGCGAATGGTTTGACAAGCACTCGACCGTGGCGCGGCGAATTATCGGCAAGTGTATTGAAGCGGCGCGCGCCCGTGAAGCCGCCCGCAAAGCGCGCGAATTGACCCGCCGCAAATCCGCGATGGATTCGAGCGGCCTGCCGGGAAAACTGGCCGATTGCCAGGAGCGCGATCCCGCGCGGTGCGAGCTGTTCGTCGTCGAGGGAGAATCGGCGGGCGGCTCGGCGAAGATGGGCCGCGACCGTAAGTATCAAGCGATCCTGCCGCTCAAGGGCAAGATTCTTAACGTTGAAAAGGCCCGTTACGACAAGATGCTCGGCCATGAGGAAATTCGCGCCATCATCACCGCACTGGGCACCGGCATTGGCAAAGACGATTTCGACGCTGGCAAACTTCGCTACCACAAGATTATTCTGATGACCGATGCCGACGTTGACGGCAGCCACATTCGCACGCTGCTGCTGACGTTTTTCTTCCGCCATATGAAGGAATTGATCGATCGCGGGCACATCTACATCGCGCAGCCGCCGCTCTACCGCGTGAAGCGCGGGAAGACGGAAAAATATATCCGCGATGAGCGCGACTTCGCGCGCGAGCTCATGAAGCGCGCCACGGAAGACCACGTCGTGAAAGCCAAGGAAGGCGTGAATCTTGAGGGCGGGCGGCTGACTTCATTTTTGTTGAACGTGCAGGAGTACGAAGCCGCCGCGGCGAAGCTCGGGCGCCGGCTGCGCGAACACGCCCTCGTCGAACTGCTCGCCGAAAGTGGTCTTGAGAAAAAGACCGACTTCGAGGACAAGAAAGCTCTGGAAAAGCTATTGAAGCAACTGGAGAAGACCAAGCTGAAACTCGAAGGCAAAATCGTCTTCGATGAAGAGCATAGCCTGTACGAAATCCAGTTTGGCCCGCCGCACAGCCAGAAGATCAACTGGGCCGTGGCCTCAACCGCCGAATACAAGCGCCTGCGCGGGCTGGCCAAGCAGATCGAAGAATTCAATCATCCGCCGTTCACCGTGGCTCGCAACGGCGACAAGGTGACGAAGGAAAAGGCCACCGACGTACTCAATTACGTCGTGGAGGATGCCAAGAAAGATTTCACCATCACGCGATTCAAGGGGCTGGGTGAAATGAACGCCGAGCAACTGTGGGATACGACCATGAATGCCAACACGCGCACGCTCCTGCAAGTGAAGCTGGGGAAGATGCCGTGGCCGCGGAAGATATTTTCACGACGCTCATGGGCGAAAATGTCGAAGCGCGCCGCAAGTTCATCGAGGACAACGCACTGGAAGTCGTGAATTTGGATATTTAACCTGATTCCGATGCTTTATCAACTGGGATGGGCGACGTTGCCGGGGCTGCGGGGATTGAGCTGCAGCGGGTTTCGCGCGACGCCGACGGAAACGCCGGACCACGAGCGGGGCGTGGCGGTTCAATTTACGGACGACCACCAGCGCGATGCCTTTTTGCGCAGCATCGAAGAGCATTTTGCGGCGCGACGGTTTAGGAATGCTGCGGATGCGTTCGACACGGTAAAGGCGTACGTGCTGGAGCTGGCAGCAAAGCGCTAAAAAGCTTGCGGGGCATGGATTGTTCACCCCGAAGATTGAGGAATTCATCGGGCGAGAGAGCACATTGCTTGAGGATGTCGGAGAGAGTGCCTTGGGGTCAACTGCGAGTGCCGGGGAACGACGGTCTTAAAGGTTTTGTCATTGGCGCTTTTTTCGAGCGAAACACGGCTGCCTTTCTGGCGCAGCTCCACAAAGCCCGCTCTTTTGGAGTGCTCAAACGACGCGCTCACCGGAGACACTCGGCAGCTTTGGCTTGTCATTGGGATGTCCAGGGGCTTCGGCGGGTCGCTCCGCGGGCAGGCCTCAGGTTTCGAGGTAGAGCTCGATCGCTTCAAGGAAGGTTGGCGCTAGCGCCTTCGACGCCCTGGCCCTGAGAAGTGACACCCAACTCCGGGCCACGGGCGACGTAGCGGCCGTCTTGGTGATCATCACCGAGAAGCGCTAGCTCATAGAGCGATGCTAGTGAAAGTGGCTCGGCGCGGCCAGATCCAGAATTCCAGAGTTTTGGCTCTGAACCGGGCATAACAGCGAGGGGCAATGGCGGACGAGACAAATACATCAGTACTGCTTCCGATCGATATCGAAGCAGAAATGCGGAAGTCGTACCTCGATTACGCGATGAGCGTAATCATCGCGCGCGCGCTGCCCGACGTGCGCGACGGGTTGAAGCCGGTGCAGCGCCGCATCCTGGTGGCCATGAACGACCTGGGGCTGGCCTCCAATCGCGGCTACCGCAAGTGCGCCAAGATTTGCGGCGACACCTCCGGCAATTATCACCCGCACGGCGAAGCCGTCATTTACCCCGCGATGGTGCGACTCGCGCAGGATTTCAATATGCGCTACCCGCTGATCGACGGGCAGGGAAACTTCGGCTCCGTTGACGGCGATCCACCGGCGGCCATGCGGTACACCGAAGCGCGGCTGGCGAAAATTTCGGAAGATATTCTCGCCGACCTCGAAAAAGAGACCGTCGATTTCATTCCGAACTTTGATCAGACGCGCGAAGAACCCGTGGTCCTTCCGTCGCGCATCCCCAATCTGCTCGTCAACGGCGCGAGCGGCATCGCCGTCGGAATGGCCACGAACATCCCGCCGCACAATTTGCGCGAGATCGTAGACGCGGCGATTCTGCTGATCGAAAAGCCCGACACCACGCTCAAAGAAATAATGAAGATTGTGCCGGGGCCGGACTTCCCGACCGGGGCGTACATCGCGGGCCGCGAAGGCATCGAAGCCGCTTACAAAACGGGCCGCGGCAGCTTTACCATGCGCGCCAAGGCTGCGATTGAAGACTCCGGTAAGGATAGAGAAAACATCGTCATTACCGAAATTCCGTACCAGGTGAACAAGGCGCGGCTGATCGAGCGCATCGCCGAGCTGGTGCAGACCAAGAAGCTCGAAGGCATTTCCGATGTGCGCGACGAATCCTCGCGCGAAGGAATGCGCATCGTCATCGAGCTGAAGCGCGGCGAAGAATCTCAGCTTATTCTTAACAATCTTTTCAAATACACGCAGATGCAGGAATCGTTCGGCATGATCCTGCTCTCCATCGTTGGCGGGCAGCCGCGCGAGCTGGGCCTGATTGCGATGATCAAGCTGTTCATCGAGCACCGCATCGATGTGATCCGCCGGCGGACGATTTTCGAGCTAAAGAAAGCCGAACAACGCGAGCACATTTTGCTCGGCTATCAGATTGCCCTGGATCACCTCGACAACGTGATCCGCATCATCCGCGGTTCTTCCAGCCGCGCGGACGCCAGGGAAAACCTGTTCAAATATTTCGGCGAACAGGACGTCACCATCACGGAAAACGGAAAGTCGAGGAAAATCGAGGGCGTGAAGCTGGACGGCCGAAAATACCGCGCGCAGGGAGCGCCGGAAATCGAAGCAGCTGGCCGTGGAAGTGCGCTCGGCCTCAGTTATGCGCAGATCGACGCCATCCTCGAATTACAACTGCACCGGCTGACGCAGCTCTCCATCGACGAAATCCTCAAGGAATTGAAGTCCATTCGTGAATTGATCGCCGAGTTGCGCGAGATTCTGGCGAGCGACAAGAAACTCAGGCAGGTCATCATCGCCGAGCTGCGTGAAGTGCACAAAGCGTATGGCGATGATCGCCGCACCCAGATCGTGGACAAGGTCGATGAGATCAAGCTGGAAGACCTGATCGCCGACACGGAGATGCTGATTACCGTCAGCCACGCGGGGTATATCAAACGCACGGCGGCGGATACCTACCGGCATCAGTCGCGCGGCGGGAAGGGCCGCATCGGCGCAAAGACCAAGGAAGAAGACTTCGTCGAGCATCTCTTCATCGCTTCGGCGCACAGCTACATTTTGCTGTTTACGTCGAAGGGGCGTGTTTACTGGCTGAAAGTGTACGAGTTGCCGGAAGCAGCGGCGGCCACGCGGGGCAAGGCGATTTCCAGCCTTGTGAAATTCCAAGAAGACGAGAAACTCACCGCGCTCGTCGCGGCGCGCAACCTGGAAGAAGCGGACAAGTTCGTGTTCATGGCCACGAAGAGCGGCACGGTGAAAAAGTCGACGCTGACGGAATTCTCCAACCCGCGCTCGACCGGCATCATCGCCATCACGCTTGACGGCAAGGACGAGCTCATCGGCGCGAAGCTCACCGACGGCAAGAAAATGATTTTCCTGGCGAGCCACGAAGGCCAGGCCATCCTCTTCCGTGAGACGGAAGTGCGGCCGATGGGCCGCAACGCCGGCGGCGTGAACGGGATGGACCTCGACAAGGACGACTATGTCGTGAGCATGGACGCGGTCCAGCCGGACTTCGAGATCGTCGCCAAGGAGCACAAGATCACCACCCAGAATCTCGAGGAGCTCGAGAACGAGCAGATCAAGGACTCGCTGGTGACGCTGATGCTGACCGTGGCGGAGAAAGGCTTCGGCAAGCGCACGCCGCTCGCCGAGTACCGCATCACCTCGCGTGGCGGCAAGGGTGTCGTGAACATGAAAACCACGGATCGCAACGGTTACGTCGTCGCCACGTTGCAGGTGACCGAAGAATCGGATTTGATGATCATCACCCATAACGGCAAAGTGATCCGCGTTCACGCGAACGAAATCCGCGAGGCCGGCCGCTCGACGCAGGGCGTGCGTTTGCTGCGCCTCGAAGACGACGATTCCGTCGCCGCCGCCGCGGTTTTGCAAGAAGAAAACGGAGAAGAAAAGAAGTAGATTGCTACCCGGGAATGTCGTCTTGGGGGGCGCTAATTCGCGCCCCTTTTCTGTTGCGGCCTGCGCTAGACTACTTTCCCATGGAAAGCACACGCCGTATTT
>QHZC01000325.1 GCA_003224515.1 Acidobacteriota bacterium | reverse complement strand
AAAAAGTTGCATCTGACACAAACGTTTCTAGGTCGCACAGGAAATCTCAACTCCTAGTTGTCGCTGCACTCGTAGAACTGACGTTTGCGCCCGGCATGATTCCCAGCATATTGTCGGCATTACCGGCCCATCTGCGCGCGGCTACCGAAGATTGACGTCTGCGGGGTGACCTGCACATAGTGCGCCAGGGCAGATCTCCAATGAGCTACGATTCTTTGTATCCCACTTTCCGCTCCGCTTGACCTCTCAAGATCTTAGCCGGAAGCGGAGTTCCTTCCTCCTGAAACAAAAATTCAATTGGAAAAGAGTATAGCCTTTCGCCTACAGCTGTTCTAGAAATGGGAAAAAAATTTGATGGCGTAATAATCGGTTACACGGAAGTTATCCCGAGACGGCGTTCTAGGTACCTTGCAACGCTCGGGCGTCTTGGGTTTTGATTCCTGACTCAACTCCGCTGCTGTCTCGAAATGGGGCAGGTCAAAGGAGTCCCATTTTCCATCATTTTCCAATTCGGCGTTGCCTTGTCGTGTATAAGTGCCTCCGTTCCCTACGACGCCCGCTCTGTCCCCTAAGCGGACAAATCGAAATGGGACCCGCAAGGGTCGGAGCGTGATATACCATTGCCTTGAGGCGCGGGGTTGGAGGGCAGGGCTCAAACCTAGATGGGCAAACGAGGCAGGGAGGTACATGTGGACAGAAAAAGTGGAATCCTTTTCAGCTCTGCAGTATTGGTGCTGGGGCTAGGAGTTGCTCTCACTTCGCGGGCAGCCCCAGCAACGGAAGTCAGCGATCTCAAGGTCACCATTCGCGAGTGGGACGTGCCTACCAAGGGTGCGCATCCTCATGATCCTGCGGTCGGACTGGACGGCGCGTTGTGGTTCACGGAGCAGATGGCCAATAAACTGGGACGGCTTGATCCCGCTTCCGGCGAGTTCAAAGAGTATCCGCTCGTTGAAGGGAAGAATTCAGGTCCGCACGGTCTGGTGGCAGACAAGAGCGGAAACATCTGGTACACCGCAAACTTCGGCGGTTACATCGGGAAGCTCGATCCGCGAACGGGCAAAGTGACAGAGTACAAGATGCCCGATGAAAGCGTCGATGATCCTCACACCGCCGTCTTCGATGCCCGAGGAATCCTCTGGTTCACGGCGCAAGGCGGGAACGCGGTAGGCCGGCTCGACCCGCGCACGGGAAAGATCGAATTGAAAAAGGTGCAAACCGAGAACGCGCTGCCTTATGGGATCCAGATCGACAGCAAGGGAGTGCCGTTTTTTTGCGAACTCGGCTCAAACAGGATGGGCAAAATCGATCCTGCGACGATGGCGATCACTGAGTACAAATTACCGAAGGGAGCGCGGCCACGCCGCCTGGCGATTGCGGCTGATGATTCAGTTTATTTCACGGATTTCAAGGGAGGGAATCTGGGCCGGCTCGATCCCGCGACCGACGCCGTAAAGATGTGGGTTTCACCCGGTGGTCACGACTCAGGCCCTTACGGCGTCGCAATTACGCCAGACGGAATGGTCTGGTACAGCGAATCGGGAGTAAAGCCCAACACGATCATTCAATTCGATCCGAAGACCGAAAAATTCGCGCGCGCCGCCATTCCTTCGGGGGGCGGTGTGGTGCGCAACATGGCGGCAACGGCCGACGGACGGGTGTATATTGCTTGCAGCGGCGTGGACAAAGTCGGCATAGTAGAACGCGCGCGCTGAGTGCCCCTTCCCTGCTGCACCGTATTTCGTGCCGTGGAGGATGCGATGAACGGAACAGCCGTAAAACCCAAAGAACAACTCTGTCAGGCAGTTTCGCGCGTGGATGAACCCTGCGACCGAAGCGCCCAGCAGTATTGCGAGCGCTGCGGCCAATGGTATTGCCGGGCTCATTTTCCTGATCCGGACTGGCATCCTTGCGCACCCGAACAGGGTGCGGGCTGATTCGCTGCTGATTTCGCCACCGAATGGCCCATTGGCGATTGCACAGCAGTCCGCGCGCGAATTCTTGACGGGAGCGCACACCTTCGTTAGCGTCAAAGGAGGATGCGGAGTGTCACCCTGCTCCGTCTGCGCGCCATGCGCAGACTATCCCAGCTGAGAGAATCCATTGGCCAACGCGATCATCACGCTCACGACTGACTACGGGACCAACGACCATCTGGTCGGCACGCTGAAGGGCGTAATCCTGAAGATCAATCCCGACGTAAACATCGTGGACATCACGCACAACGTCACGCCGTTTGATTTGCTCGACGGAGCCCTGGCGATTGGGTCTGCGTATTCCTACTTCCCCCCGAAAACAATCCACGTAGTGGTCGTGGATCCGGGTGTCGGAACCGAGCGCCGTCCGCTGCTTGTCAGCGCTCAGAATCAGTATTTTATCGCGCCCGACAACGGTGTGCTGTCAGTCATTTATGAACGTGAGAAAGACAGACTTGTGGTTCGGCACGCCAATGTCGAACATTACTACTTGCAGCAAGTGAGCAAGACCTTTCACGGACGAGACATCTTCGCCCCCGTCGCCTCCTGGCTTTCCAAAAGCTGGCAGACCCCCAGCATGGGGGAT
>QHZC01000324.1 GCA_003224515.1 Acidobacteriota bacterium | reverse complement strand
TCCTGGCATCCACACCATCGATCGCCAAGAAACACCAATTCGCCCGATTCTGGACGAACCGCCGCGAATCTCCGCCAGTATAGGCCCCTCCCAAAAAGCCATGCAACCCGCTCGTGGTACAGGCGTTGCTATCTCGCCATCCTCGCCTCGCGTGCCAAGCTCTTCTAAATTCGGGCTCCGGTCATGACCGGTCTACCCCGCCGGCCACTGAAAGCACAAGTTATACCCGTCGGGATCGCTGACGTACAACTGCTTCATGCCATAGTGCGCGACTTTGGGCTCCTTCCGAGCAACGCCGCGGGCACGGAGGTGCGCGTACGCCGCATCCACATCCGGGCAACCGAAGTAAATCGCCGTATCGTCGTGGGCCGCAATGCGAGCGGGATCCGGCGCTGGCGGCCGCGCATTCTCTTCGTAAGCCGTGTTCAGCATCAACTCTACGCCATTGCGCTCGAGCCGTGCCCAAACAAAGTGCTCTCCCCTAGGCTTGGACGTGCTCACGACCTCGAAGCCCAATACATCACGGTAAAACCCAATGGATGTGGGCATGTCAAAGACTTGCAGCAGCGGCGCCATGCCTCGTATCTCAATGGCCATGTGTTCCTCCTGTCGAACGCTCATCACTTCGCGCCATGGTGCCGGAGCAGCTCGTCAACTTCCGCATAGCCTGATGGAAAATAGACGCCGCTAACCGACGCTCCCGCATGGAGCAGCATCTCAACAGAGTCTGGCGAACGCCTGTATGTCCAGTACGAGTCCACGCAAGCACGTACGGCGAGAGCCAACGGCGTGCGTCCCTTGCCATCCGGCACGTCCACTGGCGCTCCGCGTTCGATGAGGAGTTTCACGGTCGCGTGCTGCGCACGCCAGGCCGCTAGGTGCAGCGGGGTGCTGTTCTTCGCCACATCGAAATAGCCGTCGCCTTCCTTGTACATGGCCGCGACGTCCACACCGAGATCGAGGAGCTGCCAAACCCCGTCGGTGTTCCCGACGCCTGCGAACTCCGCGAGCAGTTTGCCTCCCTCCGCCACGATTTCGCGAACGAGATGAGGTTCGCGCCCCGCAATGGCGCGGACCCTCGTCCGATCGTTTCTCGCGCATGCGGCGATCAGCCCCTCGACGCCTTGAAGCTCGATGGGAATGCCTCGTCGTTCGAAGAACTCGAGCACATCACGGCGTCCTCTTCGCGCGGCCATCGCCACTGCCGATCTCCCTGCACCGGAAGACCGGGGCTGCCCTCGGTGTGGGCTATCTGCAATGAGCGTCGGGTCGGCGCCATGATCCAGCAACACTTCGAAGATTTTGACGTCGTTGTCGCTCAGCACAGCGTTATGAATTGCCGTTTTCCCCCATGGCGTCCTTCGATTCGGGTCAACACCACGTTCGAGCAACCACTTAATCCCTTCATAATCGTGCCAGTCTGTCTTGCGGAGCAGGATTATTCCGAGGCTCTCCTCATTGAGCTTCCCGCTCTCCACGAGGACCTTCAGCGCGGCGTTATCGTGGGTTTCCGGCGCGTGATACGGCGTCTCCTCATCGTTCGGGTCCGCGCCGCGCTCGAGCAGCAGGCCGGTCAGCTCCGCGTGGTGCGCAACTCCGGCGGCGCCGTAGAGCGCGCTCTCCCATTCCGGACGAGGTTGATGATTCTTCTCCGTCCACCCCGTGTTTGCGTTCGCGCCCGCATCCAGCAGCGCCGTCGCCGCCCTCGAGAAGCAGAGGTGTGTGAGGGCATCCCAACCCGTGTGGCCCGCCCTTCACCGTGGCGTTCCGCGGATTGAGCGCGAGAGACCGTCGCACGCCGGCTTCGTCGCCCAGAATGGCCGCCGTATGAATGTCGCTGCTCGCAACCCCTGGGTTCCCGGCCAGGATCGCTTTGGCGTTCTCGAGTGTCCCCGAAGCGTGTCCGGAGTCGCGCGGAACACACGCCGCCTCGATGAACGCCGCCCGCGGATCGTCTAGCGAGGCGACCGTCCGCTCACGAATCAGTGCTTCGATGTGTTTTCGAAACTTCGGCCAACTCTCGAAGTTGTGCTCCCGCGCGATCACCAATTGCGCATCGGCCAGAGCAAACTTGGCGCTTGCGATTTCAGAATCCGGCAGTTTAGCAAAGCGTGGATGATATTTCTTGACTCGCTGAATCGCTTCGGAATCGCCGGACTTAAGGGCCCGGAAAGCCTTGAAGATTTTTACGAGGTCCTTTGCTTGTTTCTTGAATTGTTCCAGGTTAGGACGAGCGGGCAGTTCTTTGGCAGCCATTACGACCTTCCTTTCATGACTGCGCCTGGAGTCCGCCCGAGTCAGGCTGAAAGAAGGTTCATAACCTTCGATGTGCTGCTTAACGTGGGCACGGCCCTTTCCGCGGACTGGATGCGCCCTTCGCGCTAGCCGCCAGCCTAAGCATTTCCAATTGCCAAGTCAATTCAATCGCGCCACAGTCCTCTAAAACGGATCGTTCTTCGGCAGGTGACGCGAGCTTCTGACTTTTCTCTTCTCTAGTTGGTCTTGCGCGCACCGACGCCGTCAAACTCGCTCCATTGCCGTCCACTCCTCAATTCACCCCATTCCATTCCCTGCATAGCTTTTAACCAGTTGATACTCCCATCCTATTCTGCCCTGTGTCAGTTCACACCGAGCCTCGAAGCGCCACTCCACATCCTCGATCAATATCATTTTCTCTCTGTCTCCGTGTGCCCAGCCACCCCGGCAGTTTTCGTAAAAGACCTCATGCACCTTCGGCGCACCAGCTGGGATGCCTGAAAGGTATCTAATTTTGCGAATTTTCGCGGAAGTTTTGGGTGCAGCGGCATACCAACAATTCCCATTCTGGAGCTCACTACTCCACATCCGCCAAAATCGTCCTCCTGTCATTTCTTGCACTTACAAATTGCTCCTCGCGCAACTTCTTTCTTTTGATATTCATCAGTCGGACGGGGGTGTACGGGGGGTCGTTTCTTTCCACTCGCTACCCGCTGGCCCCTTTCCTCTCCGTTTGACACCGTCGGATTCCTCCGCCTATAGTCCGTTCAGGGATCCCACCCTGCCTTCCGATTGCCCTGACCGGGTCGGGGTGTTCGAGACCGAGGGCCCCACCGATTCGTCAAGGACAGGTTCCGGTTCATGGCCAGGGGAAATTTCGGTGAGCGTCTGAAGCGCGAGCGCGAGATGCGCGAAGTCTCCCTGGACGAACTCACCAAGGCCACGCGCATCAGCGCCCGTTTTGTCGAAGCCCTGGAAAATGAAGATTGGGCCAAGCTGCCCGGCGGCGTCTTCGGCCACGGGTTCGTGCGCACCATCGCGCGCTATCTGGGACTCAATGAAGAAGCACTCCTCGGCGAGTACGACATGGCCCGCGCGGAGCATTCGCACGCGGCACTCCCCAAACCCGAGGAACGCATTCCATCGCCCCCGAAGTGGCTTCCCGTTCTGGGCGTTTTCATCGCCCTTCTCTTGCTCGCCGGACTATTTTACGCCACGCGCTACGGCTGGCGCCGCTACGCCGCTTATCGCGCCACAAAAAAGTCCGCCGCAGCTTCCTTGGACATGCAGCCTCAGTCTCAGTTCGGTTCCACTTCGCCGGGATCGACGCAGCAATCCTCCTCTGCGGCTCTCCCGGACCTCTCCGTCTCCACCTCCGCCGCCACGCGTGTCCGCATCCTCGCCGACGACAAACCTCTTCTCGACGCTGAGCTGCCTGCCGGGGAGACGCGTCACTTTTCGGCCAATCAGCAATTCCAGGTGACCGCCGGGGACTCCTCCGCAGTGTTGCTGGAATTGAACGGCAAGGCCATGCCGCCCCTCGGTGCGCCCGGGGCTTCCGGTACAATGGTATTCAGTCAAAAGGACTTGAGGCCATAATCCGGTGGAAGCTCTCAGCCCTGAGGTTTTGGAAGATCTGCGCCACGGGCGCGCCACGCGCGAACGAAAAATCGCCGTTTGCACCGGCGGTGCGCATCTTGCTCCCGCGGAACGCGCGGAGATTCTCGCGGTTCTGGCGGGCGACGCCGTCGAAATCGTCGCAAACCGCGCGCAGGATGCGATTCTCTCGCAGCCTGTCGAATCCTTCGTCGAAGCCTTGAAACGAGAGCAGGCTCTGCCCACGCTCTTCTCTTACGCGGCAAGGAATCTTGCCGACAAGCCCGGCGTCTGCGACGCCATGGTGCAAAACAAAAACTGTCCTGCCGAACATCTCGTTCCTCTCGTTCGCTATCTCTCGACTCTCGGCATCCAGGCGCTGATGGAAGAACTCGAACGCGTCAGCGAATCTCCGGCACTGGCCTCGGCTCTCGAACATTCCACGTCGCTGACCGCCGATCAAAGAAATCAGCTCCACGAGCTTCACGGTCCCGGCAATCCCGTAGACGAAGCCGCCCTCTCGGAAGCCGCTGCCGCGGTTGAACCCGACGTCGCAAGACGGCAGACTCTGATTCAGCGTCTGGCGTTCGCGACAACAACAAAGTTGTCCAGCGTGCGGTCCTCCAATCTCCCCGCCTCACCGACCAGGAAGTGGAAGCCTTCGCTGCGATGTCCAGTCTCACCGATGAGATTCTTCGCCTCATCGCCGGCAACCGCAATTTCCGCAAGAACTACACTGTCGTCCGCAACCTCATCAACAATCCCAAGGCGCCTCTTGACGTGACCATGCACATGCTTCCCATGCTCAACGCCGTCGATCTCAAGCGCCTCACCACCAACAAGAACGTTCCCGAAACTCTCCGCACCACTGCCATCAAGCTCCAGCGCACGCGCTCCGAACTCAAGAGATAGGCGGTCATTTCTTTGAATCCACAAATCCATTCGCTCTGGAATCGGGACGTTTTTCGGAGGACTCTTTTGGCGCCGGCAAGAAGCCGTTTCCAAACTCTTTTCTTGGTTTCAGCTCTTAGTGTCTTGTTCGCTGCATCAGCGGCGCTCGTCTCCGTTCCGGCTATGCAAGGAGAGGAAAAGCAGTCCCCGGATCCGTGGACCACAGCGCAGTCCCTCCAGCCGGCTGATCTCGCTCATGAACTCGGGGACAAGAAAGGAACGCCGCCCACGGTTGTCTATGTCGGGTTTCACACCCTCTTCGCCGGTGGTCATATCCCCGGCGCTACGTTCCACGGCTCCGCTTCCACCGAGCAAGGATTAGCAGAATTGAAAAAGTGGGCGGGCGGTCTCCCACGATCAATGAATCTGGTCATTTACTGCGGGTGCTGCCCGTTCGACAAATGTCCCAACATTCGTCCCGCGTTTACGGCCTTGAGCAACACGGGATTTAAGAAATTGCGCGTCCTTATTCTTCCTACAAGTTTCGCCAACGATTGGGTCGAAAAGGGCTATTCCTTTCAGAAGGGGATATAACCCGGCTCGGCCGCGGCTCATTCGGGTTTGATTAGCACGCATGGGCCGGCTTCGGGTGTTGCAGATGAGACTGGGTCTCCTCTTGGTAAGCGCGCGCGTAAGATACACATCATTCATATGTCTGCGTCGCAAACGCGGCCCCAAAAAGGGCAGCTATCGCGACTGAAATCTTGACGGCTGTTTTCAAGAGTGTTCCTCCCATTCGAACGAAATCGCCTGGTAGCCCTCCGTTCGCCGCAAGACGGTGACACACGGCATCTCACCCATGTTGAATCATCTGTAGAACTTGCGTTACCCCCGCTTCAACACGAAAGTCGTTTCACCCTTCTCGGTACTCGGAGCGCTCCACTCCACCGATTTCTTTCTTACTCGAGCGCCGCGTTGTCCCGTACCGGGATGCAGTCGCGTTTGGGGCGCAAACCCTCGGGATTGTTGTACGATTCTGGCATCTTGAAAGGAGCCTTCATGCAGCGGTTCGCAAGATTCCTCTTTCTGTTGTCTATGTTGTTTCTGACTTTCTCCATTCGGTATCTGCAAACGACGATGGCCGGCAGTCCTCGCGCTGAGGCGAAGGAAGTTGTCCTCAAGGCGGCAGACATCACCCCGAAAATTCTCCCGGAACGAGTTTTCTTTCGCGGGCAGAGTGCGCCGGTCCAGTTCCGCAACAGCGGCGGTGTTCACTTCGCTGACGATTTGTATATTCTCGCGGGACTCGTCGACAGCTCAGGTTACTCCACGGGAATCAAGGAGAAATACCAGGCCTATCTGCTCAATGAAGTTACGCTGGAAATCGGCGGTCAATCCTTGAAGCCCGGCGCGTACGGCTTCGGTTTCCTCAAAGGCGGACAATTTGTGGTTATGGACCTTGGAGCCAATGATGTTTTGCAGGTGGCCTCGCGGCGCGACGCGGAAATGAAGCGCCCCGTGCCACTGCAAGTGCTGGCCTCTGGCTCC
>QHZC01000323.1:12161-15144 GCA_003224515.1 Acidobacteriota bacterium | reverse complement strand
CGAATCCGCGTTTCGGGGAGAAAGCGTTGCAAGCGAACCTGAGACTGGCGGACACCGTAAAAGAGCTCGCCAGCAAGAAAGGCTCGACCCCGGCACAGCTGGCCCTGGCCTGGGTTCTTGCCCAGGGCAATGACCTCGTCCCCATCCCCGGCACGAAGCGGGTTCGCTATCTCGAGGAGAACATGGGCGCACTTAACGTAAAGCTTACCGAAAGCGACTTGAAGGAGATTGGGGCCCGCTTCGCGCAGATCGAGGTCGTTGGTGAACGCTACGCCCCCGATATGATGGCGCTTGTGAATCACGCGTGAGCGTGGCGCAGCACGTTGCGCCCCTGCTCAGCCACGCCCCATGCCCCTATTTGCAAAGAAGGTCGACTGCGAATCACAAGTGAGATCTAGCGGTTGCGTCCGCGAAGCGCGGCAGCGTGAATTTCGGCGTGACTTCCTTGTGGTAGGTGTGGTACTCGAAGACCGCGATTCCGCGTGCTCCGGCCCGGGAGCATGGCAGGTCTTGCAAGTTTCAATTCCCAGCAGCAAAATGTCGCTCGCCTCCCTGCTGGTCAGCGCCTTCGCGTGACAGCTCGAGTCCGATCGGCACGCGGACGAGTTGTCGGTCGAGAGTGATGTCTACTAGACCGGGAGGTGTAGTGGCGGCGGTCATGTCAGGGGCGAATTCCAAGGCGCTGTGCTTCGCCGGCGCGTGCAGCGGGAGTGCAAACGATATAAGCAAACAGATTTACCGGCACAGCGAATGCGCCAGGCCTCCAACTCCATCATGCTCCGCGTGATCTTTTGCGCATGGTTCATGGCGCTCACGGCGCTGCTTTCGGCGCAGAATGAGTCCGTCAAATACATCGGACCAGGTTCGTGTGCGGCGACGAGCTGTCACGGAAGCGTGAAACCTATCGCCGGCAGCCGGATTTTGCAGAACGAATATTCGACGTGGATCATCAAGGATAAGCATAGCCGTGCCTATCAGGTTCTAACCGGAGAAATCGGTGAACGCGTGGCGCGGATCTTGAAACTGGGCGCGAAGGCGGAAGAAGCACCCAGGTGCTTGGCGTGCCACGCGCTGAATCCGGCCCCAGGGCAGCGTGGACGCAGGTTTGAAATTTCCGAAGGCGTATCCTGTGAAAACTGCCACGGGCCGGCGTCGGCGTGGTTGGGGCCGCACACCACAAAATCGTGGCCGCATCAGAAGTCAGTGGCGCTGGGAATGCACGACACTCGAGACGTGATTCATCGCACCGAGAAATGCCTGGAATGCCATCTGGGAACAAAAAACAAATTTGTCGATCACGAGATGATTGCAGCGGGGCATCCGGATTTGTATTTCGAGCTGGAGTCGTTTTCGGCCGTGATGCCGCGGCATTGGAAAACGCCGCGCGAATCGGAGCCGGGAAAGCCCGCAGAAGATGCCGCTTGGGTGGGAATGCGCGAATGGAGCGCGGGTCAGGCAGTACAGTTAAGGGCGGCGATGGAGCGGCTGACTTGGCGGGCGAAAGGCGAACGCTTCGACAAGCAGGACGTGTGGCCAGAATATTCGGAGCTTTCCTGCTTCGCGTGTCACCATGCGCTGGGCCCGGCGAAAGACAGTTGGCGGCAGGAACATGGCTACGCTGGGCGGCGCCCCGGCGATCCCCCATGGAACAGCTCGCGTTATGCGGTGTTCCGGTTGCTCGCCAAGCAGATTGACTCAGCCAACGCGCAGGAACTGGACCGTCAAGTGCTCGCCGTTTCCGACCAGATGAGCAAGTTAAATCCAGATCGTAACGCAGTGGCGTTGGCGGCTTCTGCCGCGGTGCCGCTGGCGCAGCGCATCGCGGAACGTCTTCTGACGATGCAATACCATCAGGCGGTTGCGCTGCGTATGCTTGAACGTATCTCGGACGACGCGGAGAATATTGCACTGGCGGACGAGCGTGCGGCGGAACAGGCCGTCCTGGCGCTCGATGCTTTGTACATTGCCTATAGTAAGGACGCAAAGCCGGGCAACGCCGCCGAAGTTCGTGCCGCCATCAATGAACTCTTTGGGCAGCTCGAAAATCCATCGGCTTATAACGCCGATCAATTCGCTTCTTCGCTCCGCCGAGTCCACACTTTGCTTCACTGAGCCGGCGGGCGGCCGTTAGAGTTGAAAGTTTTCCGGGCTATCGATGAATCGATTCGAAACATGGTTTTGTGGGTCGCCGTTCTGGCGCTATGTGACGCGGCGGCAACTTCTGCCGTGGATACTCGAAGGCTCGCAGCTGGGTGAGCATGTGCTGGAGCTGGGCGCGGGGCTGGGAGCGGCAACGGGGGAGTTGCGGCAGCGCGCTACACGCGTGACGAGTCTTGAGTATGACCACTCGTTTGCGGCGAAACTGAGTGCGCGGGTGAATGGAGGGAATGCGGCCGTGATTCAAGGCGATGCCGCGACGTTACCGTTTGTGAATGCTACGTTTTCCTCGGCCATTGCGATTCTGATGCTTCATCATCTGCGTTCGAAAGAATTGCAGGATCGAGCGTTCGCGGAAATTGGGAGGGTGCTTCGGCCTGGTGGAGTGTTCCTGGCGTTTGAGCTTCAGGATGGGTGGCTGCACAGAGTCGGGCACATTCGGAGCACCTTTGTGCCTGTGACGCCAGCGTCGGCGTTCGCGAGATTGACAACCGCCGGATTTTCAAAGGTGACTGTCGATTTCCGGCGCGGAGGTTTTCGAATCCGGGCGCTCCGCGCGAGAAATCTGAGTGCTTCACACCTGCGGCGCGTTGACGCAGCGCAAACGCGGGCATAGCATCATGCCATGTGGCGTGCGACCCGTAAAAAGTTTCCCGCCGGCCCCTCCGAAGGACTCAAACGATGGTCGCTCGGTCCGCTCGATAACAATCCGCTGGAATATTTCAGCAAGATTGCGCGCGAGTATGGCGACATCGCGGGGCTGCGCGTCCTGAATTTCAAGACGATTTTCATCAACCATCCCGACTTGATCGAAGAAGTCCTGGTC
>QHZC01000323.1:7241-12033 GCA_003224515.1 Acidobacteriota bacterium | reverse complement strand
GTGGAGTACACGGAGCGGATGTTGCATGGCTGGCGGGGCGGGGAAGAGCGCGACGTGCATCAAGAGATGATGCGGCTCACGCTTCAGATTGTGGGGAAAACGCTGTTCGATGCCGATGTCGAACGCGACGCGCAAGAAGTGGGAAAATCGCTGGAACTGCTGCTGGAAATCGGCGCTAATTTCCGGCGCACGATTTTTGTGCCGCATTGGCTGCCGACGCCGGCGAATTTGCGGGTGAAGCGGGAAGTGACGCAGATCGAT
The DNA here is from genome assembly GCA_003224515.1 of Acidobacteriota bacterium. Lineage (GTDB taxonomy): Bacteria > Acidobacteriota > Terriglobia > Acidiferrales > UBA7541 > Acidiferrum. The sequence goes on along the minus strand of QHZC01000323.1, from coordinate 11,772 downwards.
AAAGTTCTTTACCGCATCATCGGTGAGCGCCGCGCTTCCGGCGGTGACGCCGGCGATCTTTTCTCGATGCTTCTTTCGGCGCAAGACCAAGACGGTTCGCGAATGACGGATCGCCAGCTTCGTGATGAGGCCATCACTTTATTCCTTGCGGGACATGAGACCACAGCCAGCGCACTTTCCTGGACGTGGTGGCTGCTGGCGCAGCATCCCGCGGTGGAAGCAAAGCTGCACGCGGAACTGGATGCCGTGCTCGGCGATCGTGCTCCTTCTCTCGATGATCTGCCAAAACTTGCTTACGCCGGACACGTCATCACGGAATCGCTGCGGCTGTATCCGGCAGCGTGGGGAATGGCGCGACTGGCCGTCGAGGATCATGAAATTGCGGGCTATCCGGTGACAAAGGGAATGGGCGTGGCCATGGCGCAGTGGGTGGTGCATCGAGATCCGCGATGGTACGACGCGCCGCAAGAATTCCGGCCGCAGCGTTGGGAAGATGATTTATTGAAACGATTGCCGCGGTTCGCTTATTTTCCGTTTGGTGGCGGGCCACGCCAGTGCATCGGGAATACCTTTGCGTTGATGGAAGCGGCGCTGATTCTGGCGACGATCGCGCGGAAATTTCGATTGCGGCTAGTAGCCAATCATGCGGTAGTGCCGCTGGCGTCGATCACGCTCCGGCCGCGACGCGGAGTGCATGTCACGCTGGTGCCGCGCCAGAAAAAAGAAGCCGCAGCCTTCGTCAAACGGCAGGCCAACTGCCCTTGCTGATTAGCCTACCTGCCGGCCGCCAGTGGGCCAAGCTCAGAGCGTGTTTGCATCACGCGGAGGATGGAATCGCGCGTGACGATTCCAACGATTTGGGGAGCGCCGTCGCTGGAGCCGCTTACCACGGGCATCTGATTGACATCCGCGCTCAGGAGCCGCTCCAGCAAACGCAGGAGAGGCTCGTCCGGCGATGCCCATAGGATTTTTTCCCGCGGAATCATGGCGGCTTGGACGGAATTGTGAGCCCACTCGTTGCGCGGAATGGAGTTGAGGGTGTGAACGTTCGTCATGCCGACGAGGCGATCGTCGCTGACCACGAGATGGCAACGGCGGCCGGTACGGAGCACTTCGGCGCCGTATTCTTCAAGCGTGATGTGACCGGGGACCGTGGGCACTTCCTTGCTCATAACGTCGGCGGCGCTGAGGCCAGCGAGGGTTTCCCGGATGGCCACTTGAGCGACGCTCTCCTGCGCGGCGTTTAAAATGAACCAGCCGATCAAGACGGTCCAGAGCATCTGCACATTGCCGTGAACAACGCCCCACGCGCCAAAAAGAATCATCGCGAAAACTTTTGGTCGCTCCCCAAACGATGGCGCGGAAAATTCTTCCTCCGTCGAGAGGAAATCCGGGCAAGAGATTGAACAGGGCTAGGGCAGCATTGGTCCCGCATAGCCAGGTGGCCAGCGCTCCGACCGTCTGGCTATAAGGGAAGAGCAGCGTTAAGCCAAAAAAACCGCCGGAGAGCAAGCCGCTGGCCAGCGGTCCGGCAATCGCGATGTTGAATTCCTGAATCGCCTTGGAAGGTTCACGCTCGATGCGCGCCAGGCCTCCGAAGAGAAAGAGGGTGATGGAAACGACGCGAATTTTGTAATGCTGGGCCACCACGCTGTGGGAGAGTTCGTGGAAAAGAACCGAGGCGAAGAACAGCAGGCTGGTCAGGACGCCCACGGTCCAATGCTGTGCGTCCGTCCAAAGCGGATGCTGCTGTTTGAACTGCGAGGCGATCATGTAGGTGATGGCTGCAAAAATGAAAACCCAAGTCGAGTGGAGGTAGATAGGGATTCCGAGAATTCTGCCGATGCGTAAACCTGATCCGCGGTTCATGGCTGTTCCCACGGTTAGCCTAGCACAAGAGATCGACGGAGGCGGTGGAGTAGCTCTCTGGTGCGCGATGACCCAGGCCGCCTCTCCGTGACCACCGGGCGTAAAGGAGAGAATGCGAGTTGGGGATTTTGCGGTGGTTCCATCGATTCAGGATTGGACCAGTGTTGCCACGACCCCTCCCCTACGGCCGGGATGACAGTGGAGGAGCGGAGAGGGCACTCGCGGTGCCGCTACAAAATTAAAAGAGCGCGTCCGGCGCGACACGCTGTGTAATTGACCGCACAGATTCGTAGCGCCCCCATTCTGTAAGTCTTTTATTATCAGTATATTGAGATTGGCCATGATGGTGCGATTCCTAAAATCGCAAGATCTGGAGGCCCGACATGACCGCTATGCTGCAATTCGCAGCGCTCGTTATCACCGCGATGTTTGCGGCCGCCACTGCGGCGGGGCTGCATTGGCTGTTTTTAAAGGCAGCGTTTCTGATGATGCGGCCGGCGACGGCTCGAAGGATGCCAGTGCGCAGGGAACTGGTGCGCGGGACGGCGCAACTGGCACGGGTTTATTCGGCACGGCGCTGAACGGGCTCGAGGCGGAGAGCACAGGCTAGGAGCCTGTGCCACTGGGCTCCAGGGACTCCGAAGAAGGGGGTACTTCGATGTTGGCTTTGAAATGGCTGTTGATGATTCTGGGCGCCGGACTCTTTGGAAGCGCGGGGGCCCTGGTGGCTTACGACATTTTTCTCGCAGAACAGCTGCGCCGTTTGCTTTCACGCGACAAGACGGACGAATCCGGGGCGGAGGTGGGGGCGCTGGCTCGCCGCCCTTTCCGGCCAGTGCGCTGGCAGCTGGCGCTGCAATTGACGGCGGTGGGCGCCCTGACACTGCTGATCACGGAAAGTTTTGTGGTGATTCCCGACGGAGCGGCAGGCGTACGGGTCAGCGAGATCTGGGGCGCGCGCCCTGGTACGTTGTATCCCGGCGTGCACTTGGTAACGCCGCTGGTGGATTCCATGGCGATCTATGACACGCGCGAACAAGTGTATTCGACGCTGGCGGCGGAAGATCCCAAGCGAAAGGGTGATGTGCTGACAGTGCAGGCGCGGGAAGGGCTGAACATTGGCCTGGCGGTTTCCGTGCGCTACCGCCTGGATCCCAAGCGGCTGGACTCGATTCACAGGAATCTGCCGCAACCGGTGGGTGCGCAGGTGGTGGCTCCGGTCATTTCCACGATTTACCGGCAGCTCGCGCCGAATTACGTGACGCGGGAGATCTTTGCCACGAAGCGGGAAGAATTGCGGACCAAGGCGGGCGAGGCGATTGCGGCGCGGCTGGCGAGCGACGGGATCGTCGTGCGGGAGGTATTGCTGCGGGACCTGCAGCTTCCCGCGGAATATGCCAAGGGGCTTGAAGGACTTCTGTTGAAGGAACAGGAGAACGAACGCCTCGGCACCGAACAGGAAATTAAGCAGAAGGAAGTCCGGCTTGCCGAACTGGAGGCGGATGCACAGAAGGCGCGCGATGTAAAGCAGGCGGAAGCGCAGGCGCAAGTGCGGGTGCTGCAGGCCAAGGCGGAAGCGGACGCCATGCAATACACGCTGCCGCTGAAGCAGAAGCAGATCGAACAGACAAAGCTGGAAGCGCAAGCGCGCAAGGAATCGACACTCGAAAACGCGGAAGCCGCGGCGCAAGCCAAGATCATCGACAGCAAAGCCGAGGTGGAGCGGCAAAAGAATCTTGCTGACGCCGAAGCCAACCGCATCCGCGTGACGGCTGCCGCGGACGCCGAACGGATGAAATTCGAAGCGTCCGTGCTGAAGTCCAATCCCATGCTGATCCAGAAAATCATCGCGGAGCGGCTCTCCGACAAGCTGCAAATCATGATGGTGCCGATCGATGGGAAGAATTTCTTTGCAAACGACGTGATGCGGTCGGCTTTTTCCGGAATGACCGGCGGCAATGACAGCGGATCTTCGGATGACCATTCGGATGATGCCTCGCCGACGGCGACAGCCACGGCGCAACGCAAGCAGCCACGCAGGCCGTGATGCTTGAAAACCAGATGCGCGCCGCCCCCTCGTGACCGCGGGTTGGCAGGAGTGGCGGCGCCAGCGGGCTCCGCTAGCCAATACCCCGTGGGTGGCCCGGGATGCAACAATGGAAAGGAGGAGAGACTTCGGCCTTGGCGACCGCAAAGCGGTCGACGAGCACAAAGGCAAGCACCGCCGCGCTTGACCCTGTCAGCCAGAGGTTGCTCCTCCCCGCAGCGAAGCGTTCCGCGTCACCCGGCTAGCGGCCAGAAATCCCCGAGAAACGGAAGGAGCCCCGAAAGCAACGGGGCCCTCCGCACTTTCAAAGATGATTTTGTTTTCTCGATCCGGCGCCTATTCCTTCACTACTGGATACTTGGGTCTGGGAGGAAGGCCTTTGTAATTCCGCAGCGCTTCCTTGGCGAGTTCGATGGCTTTTTCAAGCTGCGGATCATGACCGGTGACGACGAGGTCGGGGCGTTGCGGAACAACGTAGTCAGGATCGACGCCGTGATTCTCCACGATCCATTCGCCGCCGTTGTCCGTCGACCAAAACGCAAATTCTGGCGCGGTGACATTCCCGCCATCGTGCAAAGGAATCCCGCGGGAGATGCCGACGAGTCCGCCCCAGGT
>QHZC01000323.1:2746-7178 GCA_003224515.1 Acidobacteriota bacterium | reverse complement strand
CGATCATGACTCTTGGCCCGTAAATCGCCACGGGCGGCCACGGGACATCTTTTCCTTCGCGTGGGGCGAGCGCAGAGAGCAGCTCGCGTTTGAGTTTCTCGGTGTAAAAATCCGGAATCTGGCCGCCGGAGTTGTAACGCTGGTCGACGATGACGCCGTCCTTGTCGAGTTGCGCGGTAAACTGTTTATCAAATGCGATGATGCCGGGGAAGGAGGTGTCCGGCACGTGCATGTAGCCGATGCGGCCGCCGGTGGCTTCTCGGACTTTGCGCCGGTTTTCGTCCATCCAATCGAGATAGCGCGGGCCGGCATCGCCGTTCGTTGGTTTCACGGTAATTTCCCACGCGCCTTCGGGAGTGGATTGGGAATTGATTTTCAGGGTGACGAGTTTTCCGGTGAGGTCCTGGAAGTAGGAATAGACGTCCTGATTCGAATGCGTTTCTCGGCCGTCAACGGCGATCAAGTAGTCGCCCGCTTTCACCTTCAGCCCCGGCTCAGTCAGCGGCGAGCGCGAGGAATCATTCCAGTTTTCGCCGGGATAGATTTTCGTGATGCGGAAATAGCCGCCGTCCGGCTCGAAATCGACGCCGAGCATGCCGACGCTGACGTGAGGCTTTGCGGGCTGGTCACCACCGCTCACGTAGGTGTGCGAAGTGCTCAGTTCGGCGATCATTTCGCCAATCAGATAATTGAGGTCGCTGCGATGCGCTACCCAGGGGAGAAGCGCTTCATAGCGCTCGCCAATTTTCTTCCAATTGTGGCCCGTCATGTTCGGGTCCCAATAGAAGTCGCGCTCGACGCGCCACGCTTCGTGGAACACTTCGCGCCACTCTTCGCGCGGGTCGATCTTGGCCTGCAGCTCGCTGAGATTGAGCTTGCCTTCGCCGACCTTGGCCTTGCCGGGGACGGCTTCGACGATGCCGTAGACCGGTCCGGCTTTGTAAATGACTTTCTTGCCTTCTTTGTCGAGGTCGTAGCCGTCGATGCCTTCGAGCAGCACTTTGTCTTCGCGTTTGCTCACGTCGTAAACGTGGAGGACGTTCTTCGGGCTGCGGTCGTTGGTGCCGAATTGACGAGCTTCCTGCGGCGTGGAGACGTAGAAAAATTTGTCCTTGCGGGCCGCGAGGCCATTCAAAATGCCGGCGCTGATCGGCACAGGCGCTAGGCGCGTGCTGATTCCGTCCAGATCGATTTGGATGGGTTTAACCGGCTCGGCCTTCTTTTCATCTTTCTGTTCGTCAGGTTTCTTTTCGCCGGGTTTCGCGTCGGCAGACTTCTTGTCGTCTTTCTTCTCCTCCTTTTTTTCATCTTTCTTTTCGTCGGCTGTTTTTTCCTCGTCGCTCTGGGGTTTGAAAGGAGAAGCTTCATCGGCTTTCAGCGTGACGGCGAAAACGCCGTCGGTCGAATAATAGTTGAAACGCTGATCGAGTTGGCCGACGCTCGGATAAAAGTAGCGGGTGGAGATGAAATAAAGATACTTCCCGTTCTCTTCGAATACCGGATTGTTGTCGCTATAGAAGCCGGCGGAAACTTTGGTGACTTTCTTGGTGCCCAGGGAATAGAGAAAGACGTCGTTGGCGCCGCGGCGGTGGGGCTTTGAATAGGCGATCCAGAGGCTGTCGGGAGACCAACTGCCGTCGGCGATATCGCCGTAGTCGGACTTATCCACGAGCACGGGCTTCTTGTCTTCGACGCTAGTGAACCAGAGTTGGTGTACCTTGTCCCAATAGAGAAGTTTCTTGCTGTCCGGCGACCAGACCGGACCGTAGCGATAGACTCCTCCATCGGTGGTGATGCGCGTTTCCTCGCCGCCCATCTGCGGGCGCGTGTAGAGCTCGTATTCTCCGGTTTTGTCTGAAAGATACGCGATCCACTTTCCATCAGGCGACCACGCAGGGTTCAGCTCGTGTATGCCGGAATGATTTGTGGTCAGCGTTCGAACGCTGCCATGCTCGGCGGGAATGGTAAAGATGTTACCGCGGGCTTCTACGAGCGCACGCGCCGCCGAAGGGGAGAGCGAGTAGCTGCCGATGGATTGCTCCAGGTTCTTGAATTCCGGGCGCGCCTCGACGTCCTCGGCGTGCACCACGATCGGGAGATTCCGCGCCTTGCCGCTGGCGAGATTGTATTCGCTGAGCGCGCCGCCGTTTTCATACACGATGGCGTCGGGCCCGAGGCTTGGCCACTTGATGTCGTACTCCTTGTAGTCGGTGAGTTGTTTCGTTTGCTTCGACCCGAGGTCGTAGCTGAAGAGGTTCATCACTCCGTCGCGGTCGCTGATGAAATAGATGGTGTTGCCGTGCCACATGGGGAAGAGGTCCATGCCGGCGGTCTTTGGCAACTCTTGGTACGAATTCTTTTTGAGGTCGAAGATGGCGATCGGCAAGCTCCAGCCGCCGCGGTAGCGCTTCCAAGTGCGGAATTCCTGCGAAGTTTCGAGATAGGCAATTTTGCTCCCGTCTGGGGAAAAGCTGGTCAGGCTGGCGCGAGGAACCTGGAGCGGCTTCGCTGGACCTCCTTGCGGGGAGACGAGAAAGAGCTTGGTGTAGCGGCCCGGAGGAGCGCTGAAGCGGTCGGAGCGGAACAGAATATTTTTGCCGTCGGGAGTCCAGCCGAGAACGATGTCGTTCGAGGGATGAAACGTGAGGCGCTTGGGTTCGCCGCCTTCGGCGGAGATGACATAGATGTCCGGATTGCCGTCATACTCGCCGGTGAAGGCGATCCATTTCCCGTCGGGCGAAAATTTCGGGTACAGCTCGTCGCCGACGTGGGAAGTCAGCCGGCGCGCCGCGCCCCCATCGCGCGAGGAGATCCATAAATCGCCCGCGTAGGCAAAAACCACCTTATCTTTGGAGATGTCCGCGAAACGGAGCAGCTTCGTGGGTCCGTCCGGCACCTGGTCTGCCGCGGCCGCTTGCGCCGGAGCCTTCGCGGGAGTTGCCGCTAGGCAAGCCAATATTATGCCGCTCCGCCACAACAATGCATTCAGACCAAAAAGCATGGGCTTCATCACCAACGCTCCTGAAGATGGATTCTTGCCTGCGACAACGGACCTCGCGGATGGAGGGCTTGCCGGACAAATTGTTTCGTTGTACTCCCTGCAGCAGGAATTAATTCCGCCGCCAGGGCTGCTGTGAGAGTACTGCGCTCTGGAGCCAGTGCCAGGCACGCACAATCCATTCCGTGCAGCCGTGATATCATCAACCCGTAACCCCGTGTACGCCAAGCAAAAATTGTCCGCGCTGTGCTCGCGCGGCTGGCTTTTCCCATGTCTTCTCGTTGCGTTTCTTTTCGCCGGGAGTCCAATCCCGGTGCGCGCCGATTCGCTCGAAGATGCCGCCCGTGCGCTGGCGCGCAGGGTGGCCTCAGATGACAAGAAGGATTTTGCTCTTTCCTACACTTGGGAGAACCGCTCGAGCGTCTCCTCGACCACGTCGGAACGGATGCGCGAAGCATTTGTGAAAGAGTTGGAGCGCCTTCATTCACATGCGGTGCTAGCCTCGGAAGCCGATCTATCGATTGTTATTACCGAGGGGCCCTCACACATAAATCTGATTGCCGAAGTTTCGAATCAAGGGCACGAACTGATTGGTTCTGCAACGCTTCCCAAAGGCCAGTTTACGGCTGCCGAACGCCTGAGGACTGCTCCGAATGATCCTTCCGGCAAGCCGGACGTTATGCTGGTCCTTGGAAGGGAAAGCCTTTCTCTTTACCGGTGGAACCAGGAGAACTGGCTTCTTAAGGACTCTCTGCCGCTGCCCCACAGCAAACTGCCCCAGAGGGACCAGCGCGGCGAGATCCATTTGGAAGATCATTTTTTCCAGTTTCACTTGCCGGGCATCGAATGCGACGGTGATGCCTGGCAAAAGCTCTCCTTCGAATGCGAGGAACGAACCGGGATTTGGCGTGCCGATTTTGATGCTATGTTGCCGTTCAGCTTGGATCCTGGGCGCAGCTTTTTTGCCGTCGATCCGCACTACATCGGCCCCAAGAAATTTTCGCTTGCAGGTTTTTTTAGTGCGGCACGCTCCCGATACTCACAAGAGCATTTCCAGTATCAGACGGCTGTTGCAGGTGCTGACGGGCATACATACGTCTACCTAGACGAGAATGAAAAAGAGCACATTCCCGAATCGGTCGAACGCCTTCCCGTGGAATGGGGGAGTGATCTGGTCTCACTCTCCATCAATTGTCGCGAAGGATTGCTAGTAGTGGCCAGCGGCGCGCGCGATCACACGTCACGCGATACCCTCCAGGGATTTGAAGTGGATCCCAGAACTGTCACTCCGGTCACCGCGGCCGCGGAGTTTCCTGGTCCAATCCTCTCTCTCAGGAATTCGACTGAATCTGAAGCGATGGCCATCGCCTTCAATCTGACCACGGGAAATTACGAGGCCTATCGTGTCACCATGGCATGTGGCGACTAAACGGC
>QHZC01000323.1:0-2645 GCA_003224515.1 Acidobacteriota bacterium | reverse complement strand
TGATCGGCTGGTGGGGCTCGACAATTACGGGAGATTTCAGCCGCAATTGGCGACCGAGTGGTCGCACGACACGGCGTTCAAGCGATGGCAATTTACCCTGCGCGCAAACGTTAAGTTTTCGGATGGCACAGCGTTGGCCGATGCCGATGTGCTGGCTGCGCTTCAGCCGTTGCTGCCCGACGGGCAAGAAATTTCAGCGTCAGGGAATAACGTGGTGATTCAGTCGGCGGCGGCCATGCCGGATCTGCTCGAAGAGCTGGCTTCCGGCCGCTTCTTTGTTTATCACCTTGAGCCGGATGGAACGTTGACGGGGACGGGACCATTTTTTGTTTCCGGGACGGCCATGGGCAGCCACGGTTCGTCAAATTCAGCAACGGCGCTAGGTGATTCGAACTTGGCGGTATCCACACCCGAGGGCAATAGGACGACGCATTTGCGATTCCGCGCAAACGAGGAAACCTGGTCGGGCCGGCCATTCCTTGATGCCGTTGAGGTGACGCTGGGAGTGCCGCCACTGCGGCAGCTTCTCGATTTGCAATTGGGCAAGGCCGACCTGGTGGAGCTGTCTCCCGAGCTGGTGCGAAGGGCCAGGCAGGATAATCAGCGCGTGTGGTCTTCGGCGCCGGTTACCTTTTATGGTCTGCGTTTTGACGACGCGCAACCGGTGGCCGCGGCTGCGAAGCTGTGGGAGGCCATGTCGCTCTCGCTCGACCGACAGACCATGGCCAACGTGTTGCTACAAAAGCAAGCAGAACCAGCATCGGCCCTTCTGCCACAGTGGCTCTCGGGATATGCTTTCCTCTTCACCATGGAGACGAACATCGACCGCGCGAGGGAAATTCGCGCCACGCTTCCCCCAAACATGGCCGCCGGCACCGACCCGTTGTGGCTTCGCGTGGACTTGCCTGGCGATCTGGCAAAACTGTTGGGCGAACGCGTGGCGGTAAACGCGCGTCAGGCTGCGATTCTGGTGCAAGTTGTGAATCGCGCAGTCCCACACGGAGCGGCCACCGCGACGGCCACTTCGAGTGATCCCGCCAGCAGTTTGCATCTTTTTTCTTGGCACTATTCATCGCTTTCGCCTAGGGTGGAGCTGGAATCGATGGTGTCCGCGCTCAACATCGGCGATTCCCTCGCGGCCGCAGGGTCTTCGACGGATCCGGAACAGCTCTACGCGCGCGAGAAGAAATTGCTTGAGGAGCGGCGCGTTCTGCCGCTGGTCGTGCTGCCAGAATATATCGGTCTCAGCCAGAATGTTCGCGACTGGATGCCGGCGCCATGGGGCCAATGGCATCTTGCCGAGGTGTGGCTCGATCTTCCTGAACCGGGCCCCGCGCAGCCCGGCAAGTCAAAGGCCACGGCAACTCCTGTGGCTCAGCTGCTGACCACGTCCCCCGGAGCGAAACCATGAGTTTCCGAACGAAATTGTTACTGGTTGTGCTGCTCACCATCTTTGCGTCCGTCTCGGTGGTTGCTTATGCCGTGACGCATTACACGCAGGCCGCGTTCGAAGCCATGGACGCGGAGCGCACCGAAGCCCTGGTTGCGCAATTCAAGAAGGAGTTCATCCAGCGCGGGGAGGAAATCGCCCATCAAGCAAAAAACATAGCGGAAGCCAACTTTACCGAGCGCATGGCGATTGACCTGTCCCGTCGCAATGCCGACCAGTCTCTTTATGTGCGAGACGCAGTCGGCTCTGCTCAAGAGCACGGGCTGGACTATGTGGAGTTTGTGAATTATGACGGTGTACTTATTTCCTCGGCGCAGTTTCCAGCTCGGGTCGGCTATAAGAACGACTGGGTGACCTCGGTGAAGGATTGGAATGACACCCCGGCATTCTTGAAGAAAGAAGAGTTGCCCGACGGCGTGTCGCTGTCCCTCAGCGTTGTTCGTACGAACAACACCGTGGCGGACAAGAGTTTGTACATCATCGGGGGGCACCGGCTGGATAAGAATTTTCTTGCTTCCCTGGTTTTGCCCACTGGGATGCGGGCGCTCATCTATACCAACCTAGAGCCTACCTTTGTTCCCGCTTCCCTGATGGCCGAGAAGATCGATGCGGAGCAAGCAGAACGGTTCGCTCCCCTCGTCGAGCAATTGCAGAAGCAGCCGCAAGCGGTGGTGCGAACGATTGATTGGACCAGGGATCCGGCCGATGCGGAAACGTTTCATGCCATCCCCTTGCCCGGCCGCAACAATGAACTTCTTGGCATCTTCTTCGTCGGCAGCTCGCGAAAAGAGCTGGTGCTGTTGACCCGCCAAATCCTGAAAATGGCGGCTGCAGTTGCGGCTGCCGCGCTATTGATCGGATTGCTGGTCAGCTTCTGGGTTTCGGCACGGATCACTAAACCGGTCGAAGAACTTTCAGAAGGGGCCCGCGAGGTTGCCGGCGGAAGATGGGATACCCGCATCGACGTTCATGGCAGCGATGAGATCGGCCAGCTTGCCGAAGCCTTCAATCACATGACGCAAACGCTTGCGGCGCAGAAGGAACGCCTGGTGCAAACCGAGCGCGTTGCCGCGTGGCGCGAACTGGCGCGCCGTCTCGCGCACGAGTTGCGCAATCCGCTCTTCCCGATGCAGATCACCGTCGAAAATCTGCAAAAAGCGCGCAAACTCGGCGCCAAACAATTCCTGGAAGTGTT
>QHZC01000322.1:8005-11101 GCA_003224515.1 Acidobacteriota bacterium | reverse complement strand
GCTCTCCCCGCAAATAAAAACGGGCACATCCACCGGCGCGATCTGCAGGATCTGCTGGCGGATCCGTACCATCTGAGGGCTGGCCGCCAGGAAGCTCAAATCCTCGGTCACTTGGTCGCAGTAATCGCGCAGAGCCTGATTCTCCGTCGCCAACTGCTTCTTCTGCCGCGACTTCAGCATGGCCGCGTCCAGCTCTGTTTTCTCGAAAGGTTTGGTCAGATAATCGTGGGCCCCGATTCGGATGGCTTCGACGACTGTGCCTACCTCGTTCGAGCAGGAAAGCATGATGACGTTGAGGGTGCGATCCACCCGCATCAATTCCTTCAATGTTTCGAGGCCGTTCATCTGCGGCATCAACACATCCAGGATGATGAAGTCGGGGCGCTCACCCTTGTTCACTCTCTCGAGCGCATCCTTTCCTGAACTGACGGTTTCCACGTCGAATCCGTCGACTTCGAGCAGTGTCTGCAGGTACTTTCGAATGCTGGGCTCGTCATCCACGACGAGGATTTTCTCTTTCGCGGCCATTGATTTTTCCCTTTCAATCACAAAAATTCGAGTGCTTCACCCCTGATCCATCGGCAACAAAAATGTAAATCTGCTTCCCGTCCGCGACTCGCTCTCCACCCACACCTTTCCGCGATGCGCCTGGATGAGCCGCTTGGCGATGGCCAGCCCCAACCCCATTCCAGAAGTGTTTCTGTCCACGCAACCCCATTCCAGAAGTGTTTCTGTCCACGCGTACAAAATCCTCAAAAATCTCTTGATGATGTTCCGCTGCGATGCCGGGCCCCGAGTCCGTTACGCTTACTTCTACGCTGTTCGGGCGCGGCAACCGAAACCTGCGCCGCTCTTCCACCGGAGCCATGGCCGCCACACGCCGTTCCCAGAAATGCGGCACGGCACGCAGCGTAACGCTGCCCCCGCTCGGCGTATGCTTCAATGCGTTATCGAGCAGATTTGCGGCTACCTGCTGTACCTTCTGGTAATCGAATCGGAATGTAGGGATTGACGGGTCAAAGCTCGCATCCAGTTTGACGCCTTTGCGTTGAAACGCTTCCGACCAGCGTTTGGAGAGCTCATCGAGACAATCTCGCAGGTCGTTCTCTCGAAGTTGCAGCACCAGTTTCCCGCTCTCCAACGCCGAGTAGTTCAGGAACATGGACACTAGACGCACCAGACGTTCGCAACAGTCTTTTGACTCTTCAAGAATGTCCCGCTGCTTGTCCGTCAAACGGCCCAGCGAACCGGCCAAGAGAAGATCGTAGTATCCCTTGATCACCGCGAGTGGCGTTTTCAACTCGTGGGCCGCCGACGCCAGGAACACCGTCTTCTGGCGGTTTACTTCTTGCAATTTCAGATAGGCGGCCAGGAGATTTCGGTAAGTAATCTCGCGTTCTTGCAGAAGCTCTTGTACGGTGAGTTGCGTAGCAGGATCAGCCGACGGCTGCGCTTCCGATTTGTTCTCGAGCTCCACCACCAGCCAGTCCGGTTCGGAGATCCTCTGGACCCGCACGGTGAATTTCGTTTCCCCGCGCTGTATCTCCAGGTGCACCTGGTGCTCGCCCTTTTCGATCTTGTCGAAGATCTTCCGTGGTTCCACACGGAGAAGATCGCTGAACAGATTCATGCCTTGGATTGCCATGTATCCCGGAGATTCCAGACATTGTTTGGCGCACGAATTTGCCATTAGCAAATTCCCATTTCGCTCGGCCACGATCAGTGGTTTTTCTATCGTGTCGAGCAGCCCACTGACAAAGCCAAGAGGGAGAACCGTCCGATTCCCTTCTTCCGACATCGGAGGCACTGTAATCCGACCTGCCATCAGTTCTTCCCGCCCCTCGTATGAGTGGTAAAAGTTTTCCCTCGGCATCGTTACAGAGGGAACTCGAAGAGTCAATGGTAAAAGCGTTCCATTTGCACATTTGAGGAAAGGAAGTGACTATCGCAAGCAAAGTCCTTGTCCTTGGGAATTGTGGCCGTCGGTATGTACCTACAATCAGCTTATAACAAACAGCTTATTGTAGGTGCCTGTTGTGTCTTGTGGCACTCCAGATGCATGTATCCGTACTAGTTCCTTCGTACTAGGGCAGAGAGTGCAATTGCATACCGACGTTCTCAAGAAGAAGCTCGTGGAATTTTCATCAGCTCGACGCTCACCGCGTATTCGCTTGCAGGTGCCTGTTTTCCTGAGGGGGACTGATGTGTCCGGTGCCGAGTTCATCGAGCTCACCAAGACTCTCAATATCAGTTCCACTGGCGCCTGCATTACTTCATCGCATATTCTTCGGCCTGATCAGACCGTCCATTTGACTATCCCCGCACCGGCTCCGGCCTCCTCCGGCCTTGTTCCCAGCGAGACTCCACCGATAGTAGCCAGGGTTTTGCGGCAGGAGTCAGCGGGTGAGATGCGCTTATTTGGCTTGGAATTCCTCCGTCCGCTTGAGTAAATCCTGGCAATTTCTTGCCTCGCCTTCTTTTCGCCCGGGTAGATTTGTTACATCGCCGTTGCCCTCTCAATTGCGCTACAATTTTTGTACCCTAATATCCCAATTTTGTAATAGGATACGCCCGCAACTCGGGAGGCAAGATTTCCAAGTGGACTGGCTGGCGTCCGGCCTGAATGGACTCTTGCTTGCTCCACATAGAGAAAGCTTGATTCGCTTTCCCCAAACCCCGCGGGGATAGGCAGAAGTTAGGTCTATACCGGATATGCCCAGCCCCGGCACCCCTGCGCCCTCGCGCTTGCCGATTGAGGACTCTTATTTCGAGCTGTTAGCCGATACGCTCGAGAACCTTGATCTGCCTGCGCGCGGCCAGTTTCTCCAGCGATACTTCCGCGCGATCGCTCACCTCGATCTGCGCGAAACTCAGAGTGTAGAAATTTGGGATGAGATGCTCTCGCGCCGCCGCGAGCTCACCGATCTTCTGGGTCGTCAAGTTTCTCTGAAAACGGCGCTCACCGATGTCCTTTCCTCCGCCGGTCTTCTTCGTGTACCCATCCTCATCGAGTACGACGAGCTGAAGAGGCTGGAACTCAATGCCGTGACCGATCCCTTGACCGGTCTCCACAACCGCCGGCTCTTCGCTGAAACA
>QHZC01000322.1:5405-7975 GCA_003224515.1 Acidobacteriota bacterium | reverse complement strand
GCGATGACGTATTGCGCGCTGCTGCGGCTACCTTGAAGAAAGCCTTGCGCACTTCCGACTCGGCTTTCCGTATCGGCGGCGACGAGTTCGCTTTATTGCTTCCGCAAACGGATTCTCCGCAGGCGCTCGCGTTGAGCCGTCGCGTCCAAACGGTATTTGCCGAGATGCTCCAACCGCTGCAGCTTAGCGTCACCGTAGGCATGGATCACGGCGTCGCCATTTTCCCCCAGGATGCTGAGCAGGCCGATCAATTGATTCGCGTCGCCGACGAGCGTCTCTATCGGCTGAAACACGCAAACCACAGCAAGACCACCAACGGCTCGGCGCAGGCCAAGACTCCCTCAGCTCCCGAAGCGCCGGCCGCTCCTGCTCCAGAGCGCGCTGCTCCCGCGCCACAACCGATTTCGATCGAAACCCGGCGTGCACCTGAAAAGACCGAAACAACCACCGAGGCAGCTGCTTCCGCAACCTCCGCCGCGATTTCCGGGGATCTCACCGCTGCCCCTTCGCGGGTCTTCGCCGTCCAGCGCAAGGCCGAACGGGTCTCCATGACCGGTACGAATGCCTACGCTGTTCTTGGCGACCCAGGCGCCCGGCGCGCTCGGGTCCTCGATCTTGGCTTTGGCGGAGTTGCGATGGAACTGGATTCACCCGAGGATCTTCCGGAGAGTCTTCTGGCGGTCTTACACGTGCCTATTCTTCCGCCCGTTCGCGTGAATCTGAAGCCCGTGTGGAAACAACAGATCAGTCAGGGTAGCTTCCGCGTCGGATGCGCCTTCGTTTCCTGAGCATCTCTGCAAATTCTGACTGTTTCGACCTGTCCTCAAAAAAGAGCCTAAACCCTCTCAGCCCCATCCATCCCGACCTGATACAATTCCGCCGCATCTCCGTGCTCGGAAAGGAGGCGCCATGATCGGACCCAAGGCCAGCCGTCCCCATTGGCCCGACGCCGTCCAAAACCCCTCGAATGACCTAACTGCTCTCAAGCCTTGGCCCTGGGCTCTCGAGCGCCTGGAAAAATCACACAACTACTGGATTTCAACCGCCCGTCCCGATGGCCGCCCGCATCTCATGATTGTTTGGGGAGTCTGGTGGCAGGACGCCTTTTGGTTCAGCACCGGCCCACGCACGCGTAAAGCAAAAAATATCGTCCACGACCCTCATGTTGTGATCGGCACCGAAAAAGCCGACGAAGCCGTCATCCTGGAAGGCACCGCCGAAGAAATCAAAGATCGTTCCATCTGGAAGCAACTCGTCCCAATCTATAACTGCAAATACGGCGGCGACGTCGAACCACTTCTCTTGGCCTCCGATGGCTGCGTCTTCCGAGTTACTCCGCAACTCGCCTTCGGTCAGGATGAACACGCCGAGAACTTCACGGACGCCGTCACCCGCTGGCACTTCTAATCCCTTCGCGCCTCCTTTTAAGCGACTCTCAGGCTTTCGGCGCCGCGTTCCACATCTCTTGCCGAACCTTCCATTGGCCGTTGGCCCCACGATGGAGCACCGGTGCAATCTTGCCGTAGCTTTCAATCGGTCGCTTCCCTTCGGGTGGCTACACCACTTGATGTTCGGTTACCCGCTCCGAAGCCCAATCCCCACACACTGGAATATCGTGGAACTCCATCTCCTGCTTTGTCACTTTGTATCCCGGCATCTTGGCCACAATGTCTTCGACTCATGCCACAATTTTTTTCTTTCCGATCACCGAGCCGTCTCCCGGCATTAGATCGACTCCGTCTTCTGCCCACAGCGCCAAAACGCCCGCCGCATGCATCTTCAGGTGCAACTCCACCAATCGTATGTTGAACGCCGCAATTTCTTTTCGCCCGCGTCCACTGTCGTTCGGGCTTTCATTCCTACCGCGGCCATCAGCAAGCAACAAAACACGCCCTTAAAAGTACCTTCGTTGCGAAATCCATCCCCGCTCAATCTAACGAACTACCACCGCCTGATCTCTATTCCCTAATTTTGTTCCATCCCCCCATTTGGCAGAATTTGACACTTCGCGTATGATTAAGAATTACCTCGCGACCTAGCGACGCGGCTGTAGTCCTCTGGCCTTGAGAGCCGTGCAGACCGGACGCGAAAGAATGGAGCCTCATGAAACCCGGTGTTCACCCCGACTATCACGCCGTAACCGTGCATTGCGCCTGCGGCCACAATTTCATGACTCGCTCAACCATCAAGGGCGACAGGCTGAATGTCGAAATTTGCTCGAATTGTCACCCTTTCTTCACCGGCAAGCAGAAGCTGATTGACACCGCTGGCCGCGTCGAGCGCTTCACCAAGAAATACGCCGACGCCGCAGCCAAGGTCGAAGCCGCCAAGAAGTAAGTACGCACAAGCTCTTGTGGGACCGTCTCTCCGCGCTCCCACTACGTCCGGAGCCTGCCCCGACCGAGTCGAGGCTTCTCTCTGTTATTTTTATTTCTTCCCCGACTTTCAACTCTTAACTTTCGACTTTCAACTTCCCTCTCTCTTCCGCGCGTGTACAATGAAGTTCCATCGTGGCTATTCAATCCCGCATGTTTGATGGCGCGCCCCCCGGCGAACTAATCGAAACCGCC
>QHZC01000322.1:3780-5276 GCA_003224515.1 Acidobacteriota bacterium | reverse complement strand
CCTTGAAAACGTTAGCCGCCAATTCGTCTGGTCCTTTCTCCACGCGCATCCCTTTTACAATTCCGAGCAGCAAAGCCAGCGTTACGTTCGCCTCGACCGCGCACAGGCCTACGTTCCGCCCATGTCGCTCTTCTTCGACGAAAACTGTAAGGAACTCTACGAAGCCGCCATATCCCGCGCCTGGAATTACTATCGCGAACTTTGCTCTCTTCTGATCGCCGACGCCCGCACCATTCTGAACGACATCTGGCACATCGGCCCGATGTCCCACCCAAAGCGTCTCCAGAAAATCGAGCGCTCCGCTGAGAAGCGCGCCATTGAAATCGCCCGCTACGTCTTACCCGTGGCTGCCTTCACCACCATGGTGCACACCATTTCCGGCATCGTACTCCACCGTTTGTGGCGCATGAGCGGCGCCTCGGACACGCCCAGCGAAGCCCGCGCCGTCATCGGCGCGATGGTCGCGCGTGTAAAGGAAATCGACGTGCAGTTCTTCGATCGCTTCGCTACCGAGCCCCTCGAAGAATTGCCGGAATGGAAGAACACGCAGGCGAATGTAAACGCTGGCGAAGCCTTCGCCCGAGAATTTGACGCCAAGCTCAACGGCAAAACTTCAATACTCGTCGATTACTCACCGAACGCCATTCGCGTGATGGCCGAATCCTATCGCGCCGTCGCCGGCCTCACCGCATCGCAATGCCCTGATGCCGAAGCCATCGATCGCCTCTTGAATCCGGCCCGCAATCTCTACCGCCTGGAAACCCTCAACGTGGGCGTCCACGCACCGATCATGCGTGCTCTTCAGCATGGCAACTACACTTTCGCGAAGAAAATCAGTCACACCGCCGACAGCCAGGACCAGCGCCATCGCATGGTCCCCGGCTCCCGCCCAATACTCACTCTCGCCGACAGCTACGAACCCGACTACATCATCCCCATGCTGCTAGCCAACAATCCACGCGCCAAGGAAGTCTACGACCGCGCCATGCGCGACGCCTGGTCTTCAAAAAACGAACTCCTCGATCGCGGCGTTCCTCCCGAAATCGCGCTCTATCTCCTCCCCAACGCCAAATCCATCCGTCTCTACGAATCCGGCTCACTCCTCCATCTCCTCCACAAATGGACCATGCGCACCTGCTTCAACGCCCAGGAAGAAATCTACCGGGCCTCTATGGACGAACTCGCCCAGCTCCGCGAAGTCCACCCCGAACTCTCTCGCTACATCGGCCCGCCCTGCCACATCCGCGCCGGCATCACCACCCCCATCTGTACCGAAGGCACCCACTTCTGCGGCATCAAAGTCTGGCTGGACTTCCCCAACATCACCCGCCGCATCTGAAACACCTTCGTGAATGCTTATTCCCTCCTTCGAGGGTTTGTTCCGAACTCTCGTCCCATTCGATTTAGGCATGTGTTCGAACTTACCGCTGGGTGCATTGCATGTTTGCTCCTCGCTGTCTTCGCTGCGGGTTGCGGAAGCATACAGATGACTATTC
>QHZC01000322.1:3099-3774 GCA_003224515.1 Acidobacteriota bacterium | reverse complement strand
TGCGGAAGCATACAGATGACTATTCCACCGCCCTCGCCACCTGGCAGCACCAAGGTTATCGTGCTTCTGACCAGCACTGCGAACGACAAGCTGGTGGCATTCGACTCGGGGATCACTAGCATCGCCCTGACCGACAAGGCTGGAACGAGGACTGATTCGGCATCTGGCGTCCTTCGGCCCGTAACCACCGAATGCCATTTCCGCGTCTAATACCAGGGAGGCAATCTTCGATGTTCTTCTCGGCCCGCCCCATCGCCTCAGTCCTCGTGGCGGCTATGCTCTTGACGCCTTCCTCTTTCGCCTTCGATACTCCCCTGTCCGATCAGGCCGTTCGGGAAGCCTATTTCCTTGGCCAGCGCCGTGACGAAACCGTGGCCAATTTAATCAACAAATACACAAAACTCCTTCCGCCGCCGAAATCCGGTCCGGACATCGCCTCTGTTACTTTCTTCACCCCTTTCGCTCTTCTCGTCCAGCAATCCAGCCAGCGCTCCGAGTACAGCGCCCAGCAAGCCGCCCTTGATCATCGCGATCAGCCCGAATTTGTAAGAATCGTCGTTCAGATCCAGCTCACTGATTCGTATGCTCCCTACGTCATTCGCCCCACCGGTTCCCGCTCCGGTTCTCCAAGAGGCTTCGTCCCGCGCCCCTATGATTTCTGGAAAGACTTCGACG
>QHZC01000322.1:0-2892 GCA_003224515.1 Acidobacteriota bacterium | reverse complement strand
TAGGCATCCTATTCCATAGCTGGAGGCCCATCATGTTTCGGAGTTCCGCTCGCCCCATCGCCTCAGTCCTCGCGGCGCTCATGCTCTCGACGCCTTCCTCCTTCGCTTTCGACACGCCTCTCTCCGACCAAGCCGTCCGCGAAGCTTATTTCCTCGGTCAGCGCCATGATGAGTCGGTTGTGCATTTCTTCGAAGGATATGCCAGGCATCTCCCACCGCCCAAATCCGGTCCGCACATTTCTTCCGTCGTATTTCTCACCCCTTTCGCGCAATTCACACAGTTCTCCGGCAGCTACGTCGGCAACTACAGCGCACAGCAAGCCCTGCTCGATCACCGCGGCCAAGAGGAAACCGTCAAGATTACCGTCGAGATCTATCTGACTGCTTCCCATGGCGCTCTGATCGCCAATCCAGCCACCTCACGATCCCGCTCCGCTTCTGCTCTCATACCGCGCCTTTATGATTTCTGGAGAGACTTCCACATCCAGGTCTATAACGGTCACCAGCTTCTTTCGCCCTCGGATTCTGGCGGCCACCCGCTCTATCGTTGCGGGCGCTTTGGCCCCTGCCGACCCAGGGGCGCTGCCATCGATTTGGAATTCCCCGCCAAAGCTTTCGCCTCTGACTCCGCCACTATCGAAGTTCTTCCACCCCAGGGCGAGCCCATTTCCGTCGATTTCGACCTCACCTCACTCCGCTAAACGCTCTACTCTGTGCGCTCCGTGACAGCTCCGCGCTTTCTGCGTTATCCCCTGGCCTCCTTCTATTCGCGCAATCTGTTTCTGTTCTATACTTCCTTCGAGGTTCCCTCCATGCATCCTTTCCCGAGCACCTTCCTCGGCTTGCTCCTGTCCCTTAAGCTGTCGCTTTCCCCCGCTTCCGCGTTTGAAACCAATCTATCCGAGGAAGCCGTTCGTGAGGTCTAGTTGTTTCGTTAAACTTTCAGCAGTGAGGGCTGCTGAAACGCGGGGGTACTTTCGTCGTTAGTCCACGCCGGGGATGAATCTGCTCAGGTCGGATGCGCATCCCAAGGCAAGATTTTCCTGACGACTGAAACCCGATAACTACTTAAGACCGCCACCGCAGCGTTTCCGGCCCGTTCATCGGATGCACCATCGGCGCGCCCGTTCGCCGCGATTCGATCAGGTTGGCCTTCAGTGCGAAATACCATTTTGCCGGCCGGTCCGCATCATCAATCAGCATTAGCCGCGGGTTGTGCTTCAAACCTTCCGCTTGCCGGATCATCGTTTGCTGATCCTGTCGGAGAAAAATCTTTCCGAAGAACCGGAAAATCGAAACGGGCAGAAAGAACAGGTTCCACGCTGCCACGAAATCGATCCGGCACAAATCCCGCCGCACCGGTGTCACCGTTGCGCGGCTGGAAAACCACAGCTTCCCGCTGCGATCCTCCTCCGTACGAATATTCGGCAGCACGAAATCGATCGTGGTGGTCACTGGCTCGCCAGCGATTTTCTTGAGCAACTGGTAGGGCGCGCTGTTGGTGCTCGGAGAATGCGGGCTCATCCGGAAACCGTTAGGAATCGGCTCGAATTGCTTGGCTTTCTCGTGAATGCTCCCTCGTTTCCGCCAGAACCACGATTGGTGCACGAACGGCCCGTGCGCCGGATCCATCAATCCGATGATCCCGTGGTCAATGTGCGAAGGCAGCTCGCAGAAAAGATGCGTGATCTTATATTTATCGCTGAAAACACTAAGCGCCGGCGCCGGCGGCATGGTCTCCGGCAGCTTCGTCCCCGGCGAATTCATATAGACCCAGACGTAGCCGTCCTGTTCCTCGCAGGGATAATGTCCCGCAAAAATCCGCTGCACCTTCAACTTGTCCTGGCTGGAAAGCGACGGAATCTCGACGCACTGCCCGCTGCACGCATCGAAACGCCATCCGTGGTAGCAGCATTCCACCACTTTCCCGTCAAGCCGGCCGTACGACAGCGGAATCCCGCGGTGCGGGCAGGAATCCCGCATCGCAAACACTTTTCCGTCGGAGGTGCGTCCCAGCACCAGGGGCACTTCGAGCAGCATCGCCGTCACCAGGTTCCGCCCGCGAATCGCCGTGCTCCGCACGGCCGGATACCAGAAATCCCACAGAAACCCGGGATCAGTCGCCGGCGCAGCCTCCTGCGCGTCCTCCCGAGTCGGTCTGGCATCCGGCCGCAATATGCTTCGCACCGCTTCGCTCATGGTCGAATCGCTGCCGGGTTTTGTAAGGGCCGCGCTTCTGAGGCGGCTCGCCGAAACCCCGTCGCATCGTAGTATACAGCTTCACGTGGCGGCAACCAGGGTGAGGTCGCATCGCTCTGTAATTGGACACTTCGCTGACTCTAATTTTACTGATGTCAATCCGGGGGCGAAGTGAGGCGGCGAATGTGCCAGCCCAGGAAGAACAGAGCGGCGCCAGCGAGAAAGACGGAAAGGCGTGGCGGCCGAAATCCTGAGCAATCTGGGAAGCTTGGCTGGTGATGGACGGCAGACTTTTGCGGTTCGAGGGACTCGAAATAACAGCCATCTCAGCTGGCGAGAGGCCGAGTCCCTCCGAAGATTTCCGGAGAAGGATGAGGCCCGTAAATAGAAGCGCGAGGCTGCCGAGGAAGAAGACCAGCGGAAGGGCGCTGCATTTCGCCTCAGGAGGAGAGAAGATCCAAAAACATATAACTGCAGCGCCAAGGCTAAAATAAAGCGCGACACGACAAGGATGGTATTCCAAGTCACCGGCGAAGTTCTCCAAGAAGAATTCGCGAACAGTCACGGCCCGCAGTTTACCGCAACAGGCTCAAGTAGTGTGATCACGGGAAATTGCTCGATTCCGAGGTCCGACTTGCACGATCTGGAATTCGGCGGTATTATTACAAAAGAGCAACACGATGTACGCCGCTT
>QHZC01000321.1 GCA_003224515.1 Acidobacteriota bacterium | reverse complement strand
GTGATATTTCACCGCCGCAGGCTGCGGCGGTCTGTAATGGGGACCGACCGCGCATCCGCTTGCCAGTAGCAGCGCGACGGGCAGAAAGAAGCCTTTTTGAAAGTGCGTCGACACCGGCTTACGCCTCCGCCGAGGCACTGGAGGAGAATCCTGCGCTAGCACGCAACTTCTTCGTCTCCCGCCCTTCCACGAATCGTTGAATTACCACATAGAAGACCGGAGTCAGCACCAACCCAAACGCGGTGACGCCGAGCATCCCGAAAAATACCGCAACTCCAATAGCACGGCGCATTTCTGACCCGGCTCCGGTAGACAGCACCAGAGGAACTACGCCCATCGTGAAGGCGAGAGAAGTCATTAAAATCGGCCGCAAACGCAACCGGCACGCTTCCAGCACCGCATCGACTCTGTTCATCCCCTCCTGAAGCTGTTTCTCCCTGGCAAACTCCACGATAAGGATGGCATTCTTGCAGGCCAGCCCGACGAGAACAATCAAACTGATCTGGGTGAAGACGTTATTGTCGCCATTTAGCAGCCAGACCCCGGCGATGGCGGAAAACAGAGTCATCGGAACAATCAGGATGATTACCAGGGGTAGCGACCAGCTTTCGTACTGAGCGGCAAGCACCAGGTACACGAGGAAAACAGAGAGTGGGAAAATGTAAACCATCGTGTTGCCGGCGAGAATCTTCTGGTAGGTGAGTTCGGTCCATTCGTATTTCATTCCGTTTGGCAATTGATCGTCCAAAACCTTGGCAATTGCGGCTTCCGATTGGCCCGTGCTGTATCCCGGCGCAGCCGCCCCATTGATTTCCGCGGCGGGGAATCCATTGTAATGCATGACCCGGTCCGGTCCATAAATCGGCTTAACAGTGACCACCGATCCCAGCGGAATCATTTCTCCGGCTAGGTTTCTTGTCTTCAGGTGACTGATATCTTCCGGCTCCAGTCGGTAAGCCGACTCCGCCTGCACATTCACCTGGTAGGTTCTCCCAAAACGGTTGAAGTCGTTTACATAAAGCGAACCGAGGTAGACCTGCATAGTGTCAAACACATCGCCGAGGGGAATTCCGTAGGTCTTCGCTTTTTCGCGGTCTACATGCGAGTCGACCTGCGGCACATTGATATCGAAGCTGGAGAACACTCCCACCAGCCCCCGCGTCTGGTTGCCTTTTTGTAGCGTCGAAGTCGTTTCCTTGTAGAGTGATTCCAAGCCCATGCCCGCCCGATCTTCAATGTAGAGTTTGAAGCCCGCCACCGTGCCCAACCCTTGAACAGGCGGCGGAGGGAAAATTGCGATAAATGCTTCTTGGATGGACCCGTATTGTTTGTTCAGATCAGCCGCGATGGCATTTGCGGAAAGCTCAAGAGAATTTCGCTCCTCTGAAGGTTTCAAAACAGCGAACACGATTCCGGAATTCGGGCTGTTGGTGAAGCCGTTGATCGACAGGCCAGGAAATGCGACGGCGTTCTGCACCCCCGGATGTTTCAACGCGATATCGGACATCCTGCGAATCACATCTTCCGTGCGATCGAGCGTCGCTCCATTCGGCAACTGCGCGAACGACACGAGATATCCCTTATCCTGCGTCGGAACAAATCCTGCGGGCACGCGCGAGAAGCCGAGAATGGTGAGCCCGACCAGACCGGCGTAGACCACAACCGCAATCACACTGGAACGCAGTGTGTGCGTTACAAGCTTTCCATAACCTCCCGATGCCCGGCCAAAGAACCGGTTAAACAGCTTGAAAAACCGGCCGAGTACGAAATCAATCGCCCGCGTAAGAAGATCCTTCTTCGCTCCATGAGCCTTCAAGAGCAACGCAGCCAGCGCCGGACTCAGCGTGAGCGAGTTAAACGCTGAAATCACCGTCGAAATGGCGATGGTCAGCGCGAACTGCTTATAGAACTGTCCCGACAGTCCCACGATGAACGCCGTGGGAACAAAGACCGCGCACAACTCCAAAGCGATTGCCACGATCGGTCCGCTGACTTCTTCCATCGCGCGGCGCGTAGCTTCATGCGGTTCGTGTCCTAGTGCGATATTTCGCTCCACGTTTTCGACAACGACGATCGCATCATCCACCACGATGCCAATCGCCAGCACCAGCCCAAACAGCGACAATGTATTAAGTGAAAAGCCCAGCGCCAGCATGATCGAAAACGTTCCAACGAGCGACACCGGAAGCGCCAAAAGAGGAATGATGGAGGCGCGCCATGTTTGCAGGAAGACCAACACCACAATCACGACCAAGATCAATGCCTCCACAAACGTGTGACCCACAGCGTGGATCGATTCGCGGACGAAAACGGTTGGGTCGTAGACGATTTTGTAGTCCACGCCTTCGGGAAATGATTTCTTGAGGCGTTCCATGGTGTCGCGGACCTGCTGCGAAGTTTCGAGCGCGTTCGTACCAGGCCGCTGTGAAATTGGAAGAGCCGCAGCGGGCTTGTTGTCCAACAAACTTCGGAGTGCGTACGTGCTGGAACCAAGCTCGACACGGCCCAGATCGCGGAGGCGCGTTACCTGGCCATCCTTGGCCGCGCGCACGATGATGTTGCCGAATTCTTCCTCCGTCGTGAGGCGCCCCTGCGTGTTTACAAGCAATTGAAACGCTGTGCTTCTCGTATTTGTCGGCGGAGCGCCAAGCACACCCGCCGCAACCTGCACATTTTGCTCGCGAATCGCCTGGACAACGTCCGTGGCCGTCAAGTTGTGTGAGGCCAATTTGTTTGGGTTGAGCCATACGCGCATGCTGAAATCGCCCGCACCGAAGACCTGTACGTTGCCCACGCCAGGGAGGCGGCCCAACTCGTCCTTCACCTGAAGAATGGCCAGATTCGCCAGGTACAACATGTCGTAACGGTTGTCAGGAGACTCCAGGTGCACAACCATCAGCAAATCGGGTGAGGTTTTTTCCGTCGTTACGCCGAGACGCTGGACTTCCGGCGGCAATCGCGGCAGCGCTTGCGATACGCGGTTCTGCACTTGCACTTGCGCTTTGTCGAGGTCCGTGCCCAGTCCGAACGTGATCGTCAGAGTCATCACGCCGTCGGCGGTGGCTTGCTAAAACATGTACAGCATGCCTTCGACGCCATTGATTTGTTGTTCGAGGGGTGAAGCCACGGTGTCCGCAATGACCGTGGGATTTGCGCCGGCGTAGCTTGTGCGTACGACAACAGTGGGTGGCACGACTTCCGGATACTCGCTTAGAGGAAGGCGGAAATAGGCGAGCGCTCCGATGACAAAAATGATGATGGAGATTACCGCGGCAAAGATGGGGCGTTTGATGAAGAAATTAGAGATGTTCATGGCGGTTCACTAGTATTGCCGTGCTCTTGGCTCGCGCGATTTCTCTTCATGACCCACAAGGGCGGATGTCTCACTCAATGAGTTAGCTTGGCCCGCCATCAAAACCTTCTTGGGTGTGACAGCGGCTCCGGGACGCACGCGCTGCAAGCCGCTTACGACGATGACGTCGCCCTCCTGCAAGCCATCACGCACGACGCGCAATCCCTCCGTCATCGGGCCAAGTTTCACGAGGCGATACGCGAGCGTGTTGTTCTTGCCGAGCACAAAAACGTATTTTTGATTCAAGTCCGTAACGACCGCCTCGTCTTTTGCCAGGCAGCCACTGTGCGTGCCGCCTCCTGGCAACCGAATCCTCGCAAAAAGCCCTGGCGTTAGAGCCAAATTCTTGTTCGCAAAAGTAGCTCGCGAGCGAATCGTTCCTGTCGAGGAGCTGACCTGATTGTCCACAAAGCTAGGATCGTGCGAACTTGTCCCGTGGCTTACGGTCACCCGCGCATACTTGAGGTAGGTCAGCTCGTCGACATCGAAGTAGACGTAGATCGGGTCGAGGGAAACCAGAGTTGTCAAGGGCTTGACCTGCGCGGCGCCGCTCTCGACCAAATTGCCTTCGGTGATCTCCGCTCGCCCCACTCGACCGGTAATCGGAGCCGTGACGCGCGTGAACTCCAGATTCAGTGCCGCGCCACGAAGCGCCGCCTCGGTGGACGTGATGCGAGCTTCGGCTTCGTTGCGAACTGCGGCGCGCCGGTCGTACTCTTCGGCGGACATCCCGTCATTGTTGTGAAGGCGTTCGGCGCGCTCAAAATCGCTCTGCGCTCGCGAACGCTGCGCTTTCGCTTGCGAAAGATCGCCTTTTAGACGGTCCACTTCCGCCTGGAAGGGGCGCGGATCGATCTGAAACAAGAGCTCGCCCTGTCGAACAATCGCGCCTTCCTTGAAGTGCACGCTTTGCAAGTAGCCGGAAACGCGCGGGCGCACTTCGACTGCGTTGACCGCTTCTAGGCGGCCGGTGAACTCGTCACTGTCGCTGATTTGTTTGCAGATAACTTCCGCTACCCCCACTTCCACTGGAGCGGTGGCCTTGGGTTGAGCCGAGCTGGAACACCCGACATTTAGGCCGGCAAGAGTTGCCAAGCCGATGGCCAGCATCAGCCGCGACGGCACGGTGCGGTGCTTCTTACTCTTCCATGGGTTTGTTGTTTCCAGCTGCATCTGTCTCTCCCAAGTTGTTTCCGGCGTTTCTCGTTCTTATTTCCACGATTTGTGCTCGGAGCGCGTCCCTCTTACAAATCCAGCCTCGAGATCTTCGTGGTCAAGATAGATGAACAAGAGGCGAGCATGGTTACATGGGAATACGTTACACCTGGCCGATACGTGGTATACAATATGGAACTAGGCCATTATGCCTAAGCGACCAGAACTTTGTCCCGTAGAAACCACCGCACGTATCGTCGGCGGACGCTGGAAAGCCGCCGTTCTCGAACAACTCTTCCAAGGCACCAGGAGGTTCTCCGAACTGAAGCGTGCTATTACCGGAATCACACAGCGAACCCTTGCCCAGCAACTCCGCGAACTACAAAGCACGGGAATCATCGAGCGTACGGTGTATCCCGACAGGCCGCCGCGAGTGGTATACGCCATTACTCCTCTCGGAAAGTCTCTGCGGCCGTTGCTGGACGCGATGTGCCAGTGGGGCAAGTCGCACTCGGCAGCCATGGCATTAAGAAGACTGCGTGCCTCTGACCGGCAGCAGTAAGCTACCGTCATGTGCCGCGGAGATCACATGGAAACGAATCGAAACGCCCGCGGTCAGGCTCATCAAATTTGGGTCATGCCGCCATCGAGGACGAGCTCGATGCCGGTGACGTAGCCACACTGGTTTGGCAACCTCGTCCAAGGTTCCCGTGCGACCGAGCGGTATCTTGCCGACCACCCTGTCCGCGTATTTTTTCCTTGTTCTTCAGTCATGCCCAGGGAATTGCGGTAGCCCGGGGAGGAAGCACGTCAAGGCTAACGGCGTTCACGCAGGTTTTGCGGTCCTTGAGATCAGTGGTAAAGGCGCGCACGAGGGAACGCACGGTGGGTATCGCCCGGCATACCACGGGTAAGCCGCGGGTGGACTCAGTTTTGCAATCAACTTCTTTTCTTGCATTCCACTACTCAAATATCGTGATTCGAATCTCATACACGATCTCTGCAGTCTGGCTTGGGATGCTGAACTTTTTCTTCTTGACAGCGTCCTTATCCGGGCTCACCTGTGCCCCGACAGTACCTCTTAGCCGAACCATCGCGCTTTTGCCTTTTGCCAGCGCCGCGTTCGCTAGTACATGCGCGCTCAACAATAGGAGCTGGCTTCCGGCGTCATCGTCGATGTGAAAGACGCTGCGGCGCCGGTGTTTTGCAAGAAACTCGGATTTCTCGAACTCCACGGAATCGAGCGACGGCTGTTCCTTTCGATGGGGACGGAGCTGTTTCGATAAGCCGATCGCAAGGCACTCCGGGAATGGGCCTCGAGTGGAGTTCGTTAGCAGTGTCACTCGAAGCTTGCTGTGCCCCCCTGAAAGCCGTGCCTGGCTTGCTTGAACAGCCACTTCATCACACGCGCGGTGCTGTGGCAGTACGCCACGTTGTATCCGAGCGTTGAAAAACAGTGCGGCGCGCGGCCGTCGCGGTTTCTCGTGATGCGTTGGACGAACGGCACTTCGTGCATGATCATCCCTTCCGGAAGCTTTACCAGCAAAGTATTCGTCAGGCCCGCCGACTAGACTTGGACAGAACAGCTGCCGTCCCTACTGCGGATTTAACAGGCGTCGCATTTAAGTAGAGATGGAACGGCTACAGTAACGGCAATTGCAATTCCTGTTTGCGTTCATGAAGGCTTAAAGTCTTGCCGTTCCACAGCACGTCGCCGAAGACACCGGCCGGCAAAGTAATGATTGCTTTCACCCGGGGACCCTCAACCGTGTATTCGGCTTCTATCATTCCTTTCGGACTCGGGACCACAGCCAAAAGATGTTTGAGTGTTCCCAGATGAGGAACAACTGTGACCGTCGCGAAGCCAGCCGTTTTTGGACGAATGCCCGCCACGATGGTCAGGAAATCATAGTTCGGATGCGCGCTCCAGGCATGGGAATCTGAGCGAGTGGGTTCTGGCTGCTCAGCCCAAGTTGTCAAGCCCAGTGAAACCATCTCCCGCCATGGCCCGAGCAATTGCAGGTATTGGTTCCCCATTCCCACATGGTCAATCGCGCGTGCGAGATAGAAGCGAAAGTAATAAGTGGCTTTGGTGAGCGGCGGTACGGGTCTGCTTGGCACGTATCCAACATCACTCATCGAAAGAATTTTTGTAAGCACGTCCTTTTGCTGTTCGTTCGGAATCACATCGAGCCAAACGCCAAGAATGTTCGCGTGCTGGCTGTAGTGCTTTTGTGCCGGGGTATCGGCCAGCAAACCATATTGCCGATTCCAGCAGAGCTTGTACACTGCCTGCGAGGCATGCTCCTCAGCACTGCGATACACCTCCGCTCTGACCTTGTCGCCTAATAAGAATTCCAGTTCCGCCGCATAACGCAAGGCCTCGATAAATTGCAACGTGATAGCAGAAGATCCGCCATCATCATCCTGCGGCGGCACGCCAAAACCAAAGTCTGTGCCCCAATCTAGAAAGGGCCACCAGGGAATGTTCCTCAGAAGTCCGTCTGCCCGCTGGCGCTGTAGAAACCAATCGAGAACCGACCTTGTCCCGGAGAGCTGAGCGCGGACAAAGTCTGGATCAGAGCGATACATCCAGAAATCGTGCACCATGCCGACCCACAGCAACGAGAAAGTCGGGATGATTTGCCTCACGGATGATGGGTACCGACTGCGAGTGAGGCCCTCGGGAATGCGGGAATCATTGAACGCCTGAATCGCCTGGCGCGCCAGCCGGTCATCACCGCCCACGGTATAAGAAATCAATGCTTGGATTCGAGTGTCCCCAACGTACTGCATTCGCTCATGGTAAGGCGTGTCCATATACGTATCGTGTGCGTCCAGGCGGCTGGTCCGCCAGCCGATCTCCCAAATCGGATTCAAGGAATTGTCGTTTGACTCGAAGCGTCCGCGTTGTTCAAACGGATACGCGGTAAACCATGTCCGAAGTTTCTCAACCTCCAGGGGTTGATCGGCAGTCTCGATATCGAGTTGCAGATAACGCCACGTTTTCCAGCCCAGTGGCATGAATGTGCGGTTCCGCGCGCCGTCCGGAAGGAATTCGTCAAAAATACCCTGGATATGCTTGCCAACGATATCGTTTCGGTTGCGCTTCTCGCCTTTGTCGTCGATCAGGGCTTCAGCGTAAGAGAGGCGAACGGTCGATCCCTGGCCACCACTCACGGTCAGTTCGGGATAGGCAGTCGTCAGGTGCGAGTTATCGATCAAGACTGTCGCCTTGGAATGCCCAAGGACGGTAAAGGCCCTCTCTGGAAAACCGCCTGAGGTGTCCGCTCCTGTCGACCTGACAACGTGTCCCGCAGAAGTCAATGTCATCTGCATGGGAGGCAGCGGATCCGGCACAAGTTGCCAGTTATCGTTCTGCAGTACTGCGCCCAGCGGAGTGGCGTGCCCGATCGGTTGCGCCTTTTTCCAGTGGCCATTGGTGCCGGATTCAGCGCCATTCCACTCCCAGTTAAACACGTTTCCATCGATGCGCTCGGCTGGTTCGGCAACATAGTATTGCCTTCGCACCGTTTCCGGAGTGGGCAGTATTTGGACGCCCTTCTCTTCTTCCACCTCCCAGGTTGCGTTCGTGTCGGCTATCCGCTCTGCTTCGCCGGCTCCGTAGAGAAGAAATCCCGTACGATCGCTGATCTGTGCCAGCGGAGTAAGCAGGCCAAAATTCCAGATTGCGGCGGCCAAGACGTTTCGCCCCGGATGTAAGAACGGCGCTATGTCATAAGTTTCGTATCTCCAATGACCTAAATCGCTCCGCGATGGGCCGAAGCCCACGCGTTGCTGATTCACATAAAATAGGAATTGATTGTCCGCGCTGACGTGCACCACGAAGTGCTCCGGCTGTTGTGTAACCTCAACCGACTTCCGAAAGTGCAGTACAGTTTGGTCGCGTTGCGGGCTATCTGAGGAGGTGATCCATTGGGCGCTCCACATTTGCTTCGCAACTTCCGTGGGAAGTTGCGCCCCCGCATATCCTGGGTTTAAAGCCCCGAATATCGCAGTAACGAGCAGGTGCACTACGCCTCGAGTTCGCATCAGATTCCCCTCTTGCAACTTTTTGGCAGCTTCGTCGACAATTTCCCGTGCACGCTGCGCATTTGATGTGTCGCCCTGTACCAACACACCTTCAGCGCCAGCGTCTCTGAGGAGGGCCAAGGTTTTCTCGGCTTCATTCCTGCGCTTCAGGTAGTGGACTGCCATTCTTTGCACGCCCTCTTGCGCCAGCTTTACAACGATCGCACGGCCGAGTCCACGAGAGCTTCCAGTGATGAGTGCAGTGCTGAACGATATTTTCATGCCGTTGACCCTCGGATTGTGCAAGCGGCGACCGGTCAATCCTGCCCAACAGCTGTGGATTTTGCAATCCCTGGGGGACTCTCGTTAACTTCTGAGGCCCGCGATCCAGGAACAATTGCGAAATGTTGCGGCGCTGAACACAACTACACTTGACCGGACACTTGGGTCTGGAGCCAGATTTGAATCGAACTAGCAGGCGATGGCCGGGTTCAGATATGCTTGAGCCAAATGCCGAATGAAGCGGAACGCTCCCAACCGTTCGAGTCGTGTTCCTCATGGTCGCGGTTCCTATTTCCGTACTCGCCTTCATGGTCTCGTACATCTCGCTGATCGGGTGATGATCGGAGTCGTGCCCGGGCTCACTGGGAGTTTGCGATGCAAAAGACCGTGAAGTATGTCTAGATTGGGATTGCGAGTCTGTCAGCGCTGCTGGCCGTGATCATCCTCGTGGCGCTGTTTCTGCCGGAGTCGCCCAAGGAGATCGAGCATTTGGGCGTGTTCGACGTCTACCACTTCCATTATTCGGGTATCGGTGAACCGGGGCATTCGCGCAGAGAGCTGTGGTACCACGGAAAGCAGCTGGCTGAGTATCCGGAGGAAGTGTCACTCAATCCTGGGCAGGATAGGATCATCTTTGTGAACGCTATAGATGCGCCGCCCGGCGCGCCGGTTCCCAAGGGCAATGGCATCTACTATTTCGACTCGCGGAACCAAAAGAAATACCTGCTGACCGTTGGGAAGTTCCCCGCATTTTTTAACGGCAAGATCACCTTGGGTGCAGGCTTCCCGGGGAACCTGAATGCCAACCCATGGTGTTATGGCGACAGCACGAATCTCCCGAAGGCCGTCGAAAAAAACGGACAGGTTGTTATCCCTTTCGAAAAGGAAAGCGTTCTGCTTGTGGACCTCGCCACCGGAGAAGTGCGCAACGCAGCCGACCTATTGGATGTGAGCGAGTCAGAGCACATCATTTTTCGCGGATGGTCTGACGACAACTCCGCCATGTTGTTCAGGGTAGGGAACGAAGATCGCATCCTGCTGGTGTCGGCCGTACTGACAAAATGATTCTTCCCATGCAGCACTTTTGTGCTTCTTTCAACTCTTGCACTCCCTCAACAAAAGAGTGCGGATGGAAGGAAGGCGACAGAGGTCTGGTATGCCGGCGGCGGGCAATTTAAGAATAACAACTTTACTTCGCTGAAACTACGGAGTATGGTCCGTTATGCAAACTGGCAGAGCGACTAGGTACGGAGCTGTTGGTCCTCCTACCAGGTCCTTTTCCGCATTCTGACCGCGCGCTTACTTTGCCGTAATTTGCTGAGGCCCTACCCTGCGCCACCTTATTGAGAGGAACCAAGAAATGCGACTATTGAAAAGATTTTGTTTTTTGGTATTTTGCTTAATGATGCTTTTCGTGGCGTCGTCAATCGCGCGAGCCGATGACGTCACTGACTGGAATCAACACATGCTGCGCGCGGGGACGGTTGGCGGCACCTCACCGCTAGTGATGTCCCGCGTCGCCGCCATCGTCCAGGCCTCTGTGTTCGACGCGGTCAACGGCATCGACCGGAAGTACGCGCCGGTGCACGTCCCCCCCGCTGGCCCGGCTGGTGCCTCCCGTCGCGCTGCGGCCGTCGAAGCGGCGTATACCGCGTTGGTGGCACTGTATCCTGCCCAAAAGAGCACGTTCGACGCGCGCCTCGCCGTGTCCCTGACGGCCATCGCCAGCGATCCCCTTGAAACCAGTGCGGGGATCACCAGCGGAATTGCCTGGGGCAAGACCGCTGCGAACGGCATCTGGGACTGGCGCACCAAAGACGGATTCACGCCGGCTCCGGATCCGTTCCAGGGTGGTACAGGAGTTGGAGAATGGCGCCCCACCCCGCCGGGCTTCTTGTCGGGAGCCGGCCCTCAGTTCGCTTACATGACGCCCTGGGTGATTGGCTCACCGTCGCAGTTTCGTCCAAACGGTCCACCAGGCATGACGAGCACGCGCTATGTAGCAGACTTCAACGAAACTAAGATGATGGGCAGCATCTCGAGCCCCATTCGCACGGCGGATGAGGCGATCTATTCCTGGTTCTGGGCTGCGAGCACTGCAACCTACCTATGGAACCACGTCGCTGACTCGCTCATCGAGGGGGGCGACGGCGACGAGAACGACGATTCTGGCCGCTGGGAGCGCCGCGATTCATTGTTGGAGAGTGCCCGACTCCTAGCACTACTCGATATCGCCATGGCGGACGCCGCCATCGCGTGCTGGGAAGCGAAATACCATTACGTCTTCTGGCGCCCAGTTACGGCGATTCCACTGGCCGATACTGACGAAAACCCCGCCACGTCACCGGATCCCAACTGGGCACCCCTATTCGCGACGCCACCGCACCCGGAATACCCGTCGGGTCACTCCACGGTCAGCGGCGCGGCGGCGGTGGTGCTTGCTAGCTTTTTTGGCGAAAACAGGCATTTCACGATGGACAACGATCTCATGATTGGCGTGACCCGCTCCTTCTGGAGCTTTTCGCAGGCCCTAAACGAAGTCAAGAATGCCCGAATCTTTGCTGGCATTCAC
>QHZC01000041.1 GCA_003224515.1 Acidobacteriota bacterium | reverse complement strand
TGGCTAATGCCCAAAATGAGAGCATTGGGAATTGAGTTCCAACCCAGGCGAAACAACCATCCGTTCTCGGCACTATAGCTCGTTTTACTAAGACGTGCTGATTTTTTCGCCGGAACAAGCGGAACAACTTCTTCTCTACAGTGAAAGCTTCCAAGCAACAGGGTATCCTATGACCACCGTACTCCTCCTCTTGATCCTGATCAGTATTTGGATAGGGTTTTACGCCCTGGCAAAACAGCAGGGGCGAATCCTGCTGCGTTTGGACCAAATCGAGGAGAGTGCGAAAGTCGCGGGAACTGGGCCGGAGAATCCCAGTGACCAAACGGAACCGGATGGACTTCCTCTCAGAACCCATTTCCCCGCGTTTAAGTTTCCCGACCTTACGGGAAGAACCGTCGCGCTTGAGGACTTTCGCGGCAAGCGTGTCTTACTGATCCACTGGAATTTCGAATGCGGGTTCTGCGAGTCCATTGCGCGAGAGTTGGGCCACCTCGATACCAGTCTCCAGGAGCGGAACGTCGAATTGGTTCTGCTGACCTACGGTGACTCCGGATCCAATCAAGAACAGGTGGCAGAACATGGCCTGAACTGCCCGGTCCTGCTGATCAACGATGAGGACAGCCCCGCGCCTTTTGTTAATCAGGGCACTCCGGTAGCATATTTGCTAGATGAGCAGGGGCAAGTGGCCGGGCCATTCGCAAGTGGTGCAGATCGGGTCGTCGCACTGGCCCAGCACTGTGCTACCGGTGAGTTCGGTACTCTTGAGCTCGGCAAACATCAAATTCAGCGAAGGAGACTTCCTGGCGAGCGACCACTCTCCGCAAGTCGGATCGAGCGGGAGGGGCTGAAAGTGGGGACTCGCGCGCCAGCTTTTCGCCTTCCCGACCTCCAGGGTCGTCTGGTTTCGTTGGAAGAATACCGGGGCCGGCAGGTGCTCCTAGTCTTCAGCGATCCTCATTGCCGGCCTTGTGACGAACTCGCGCCACATTTGGTCCGTCTGCACCGAAACCACTCCAATAACGGCTTAGCGCTAATCCTTGTTGGACGTGGCGATAGAGAAGAGAACCGCCGTAAGGCGGAGCAGCACGGGTTTCAGTTTCCAATCGTTCTTCAGGAGAAGTGGAAGCTTTCGAAGGAGTACGGGATTTTCGAGACTCCGGTAGCTTTTCTGATCCGAGAAGACGGTGTGATTGCTAAGGAAGTGGCAGTTGGTACAGATGCTATTTTGGCCCTCGCCCGTAACGGCGTGGGTCAATCAGAGGAGGGATCCCATGAGCGCGTTGCTTGATGATGTATCGCGTATTATCGCCAGGCCGATTATTTCCAGACGACAAACGCTCAGGCTAGTCTGCGGGGCAGTTGGTAGTGCCGTGCTAGCATCCTTGAGCTTCGGCAGACCTTCCCGGGGCTTGGGTAGTCCTGACCCCGAACCCCAAAGTAGTCCTGACCCCGCGCCCCAAAGAGGTTGTCCCAAGGGCCAAACCCGATGCGGCAGTGCCTGCTGCAATAACAGACAGAATTGCTGCAATAACAGGATATGCTGCGCTCACAATTACAGCTGCTGCGGGACGAAGTGCTGCCCGCCGGGTAAAGTGTGTTGTAGCGGCCGGTGCTGCACAGCCGGGCCTTCCCCAAACACTCCTTGTTTCCACTCGAGGAAGTGCGCGTAATTCAAGCCGCAGGAAGAGGTTTTTGTCCGTCGGACAAGCGAGACCTAGATCAGCCGCACGGAGTACATGATCTTGCGGCACCTTGGCGTTGCGAGAATCGAAGTCTCACTTCGGGGGCGTTCTCGGTGGCTGCCCTTCTTGATGGGGGTTGGAGCCGTGAGCTTAATCCTCGCGGCAGAAATGTCGCTAGTTGGGATCGCTTCCTCATTCGAGAGCCCTTCAACGGGTCGTCTGATCTTGGTGCTGGACGCAAACGACCCTCAGCTTCAGCACAGGCTCGGGCAAGTCTATAATGAGATCGATCCGGCCGAAAGCGTTCGATACCTCCGCAGGGCCACCGAGCTAAGCCGCCACAGTCGGCTCTACTGGTCAGACCTGGCCTCAGCTTGTGAATCCATCGGTGACACGCAGTGCGCGGAGCGAGCTACGGAACATCTGTTGAAGCTTTGTCCCATGGTGCCCTATTACCATCAGCTCGCGGCCGAGTCTTATCTCGGGAAGAATCGGCTTGATGAATCTCTGGCGCAATTCCGGCGCTTATTGGAACTTGACCCAATATACGCTACGGACGCTTGGGCCGCTCTTTTAACCGTGTTCGAACCTGACGTTATTTTTCAAAAAGTGGCTACAAGCATGGATTCAATGGGCCAAGCTGGCTACGTAGAATTCTTGAGCGCCCAAGGCGAAAACGACGCAGCCTACCGTATTTGGGGCTTCGTCGCAGCAAACCCTGGTCCTTTTCCCTTGTCCTCGGTTCAGCCCTACCTCGAGCGCCTGATCAATCTGGGCAGAATCGAGGAGGCCGCGCATGTCTGGCAGGAGCTAGAGCGCCGAGGAATTGTCAAAAGGTCTGACGTCGAGGAAAAAGACAACTTGGTCTTCAACGGCGGTTTCGAACAATTGCCTTTGAACGCGGGGTTTGATTGGCGGACCGGGTCGACAAATTATCTTGCTCTTGATTTCGTAGCCCCCGGAGCTTACCACGATGCTCATTCCCTTCGTGTGGACTTTACAGTTGGTTCTAACAATGAATATGAGCCCATATATCAGATTGTGCCAGTCCATTCTAATCGTACGTATTCGCTGAAGGCCTACGCCCGCTCGCAGGACATCACCTCGACTAGCGGCCCTTGCTTGCGCGTGAGTGACGCCCAACAACGAGGATTCGAAGACGCTATTAGCGAGACGACCGTCGGAACAACCGAGTGGCATCCAGTGAGCCTGTCTTTTTCGACTGGGCCGGAAACACAGTCTGTCCGGCTGTCCCTCTGGCGACCTCGTGGCCGGATTTTCCCCATGGAAATCTCCGGAAGTTTCTGGTTGGACGCGGTAACCCTCGAATGCAAGGATTGCACCGCCGAGAAATGACCTCCGCCCGGATCGCGCCCAATCTAGCAGTCGCCCCGGTGGAATCGTTTGAGGTTGCTGCGCGCCGACAGAGTGAGTTGGCGGCGGAGCCAGATCCGCTGGCGTTCTCGGTCGCTCGCGTCTTGCTCGTCGCCGCGTTGATCGGCGCGCCATTGGCCTTTGGCGCCGTGATTACCGGGGCCTGGGTTGCGCTGGGGCTTGTGGCTAGCCTCGCGCTCTTCTTGTGGGCCACAGGCAGCGTTTGGCAAGGGAGGCTCGACTTAGTCTGGTCGCCGCTTTACATACCCTTGGCGATATTTCTTCTTCTGGGACTCGCCCAGTATTGGGCGCAGCTTCCACTTGATCGGTTCGAGACCCGCCAGGCTTTGGTGCTGCTGGGGGCGGACCTGGCGTTCTTTTTCCTCGCTGCCCAGCTTTTCACAAGCGCTGACAGCCAGACTTGGCGCTTGTTTGGTCCCACCGTGCTGCTCTTTGCTGGCTCGTTGGGATTGTTTGCGATTCTGCAGATTGTTTCGGGGACCGCTCAGATTTATGGCATGGTGGATACTCCCGGTAATGTCCACTTTGGTCCCTACGTTAACCCCAACCACTACGCCGGGCTCATGGAAATGCTGGTCCCGGTTGCCGTCCTCTACATTGTTGGACGGCATAGACGATCTTCTGTTGCGGCCCAGTTGTTGCTGGCTGTTATTGCTACGGTCGCGGTGGCGGCGTTGCTCCTTTCCGGCTCCCGCGGCGGCTTGCTCGCGCTGTTCACAGAGATGACGCTCGTGCTTGCCCTGCTCGGGTGGGGCGCCCGGACTGCTGAGAAACGCCGATTGGCCAAGGCTGTGGCAGCCACAATCCTGGCG
>QHZC01000319.1 GCA_003224515.1 Acidobacteriota bacterium | reverse complement strand
CTGGAATGATTTCACTTGCCCCTGCGGCCACGTGCCGAGATTGTGGGCCAACTTCTTGTTACCGCTGACTGCGGGCCAATAGACGTTGTGCCCGGTGGGATCGCTGTTTAAAAAATCCACTGTCGTTCCCTTCAAGACCACGAGAACATGGGGAACAAATTTCAATCCTTTCTGATCCATGACGGTATGCTGGGCAGGCGCGGGAAAGTCTTTGCCCGGAATCGCGTCCACATAAACCGCGATATTATCTGGCGAACGCAATCCCTGAACGGCCACATGGCCTTTGATATCCGACGCATGGCCCACGCCGGCCAGCCCTATCGAAATCCAAATTGCTTCAGCAAGCGTTGCCTTGATCTTGTTCATTGCAGCTTCTGCTCCCTTCCTCTGTCGGTCCTGCCTCATATGAAAACCGCAAAGCTAAAATACAAAGTCCATACCCAAGAGCGCACCATTGGGATGAAAGAAGGTGGGCGGGGCGCTCCCCGGCACTGGCACTCCCCAGCGACGCTCATATTCGAAATTCACTTTGATATTGGCGCGCACCAAAACCTGCACAGCCGGACTGAAACGGTTCCTGGAGGATCGTTGCGATAGCCCCGCGGCAAAATCGAAACCTGAATTCACGACGTCATAGCGCATAATCGGTATCAACCAAGGGAACAGCCAATACTCTGCCTCCGCGAAGCCGCCGCTGTAGTTGATCGAAGGTCCTACCAGCAGAACAGGTGCAGCAGTGGGAATCAGGTTTCTGTCGTGAGCGAACATGCCCATGCCATAAAGTTCAAATTTGCTTTGATAGCGGAAACGGAAATATCCGCCCACGCGATAAAACGGCTCATTGAAGACCGGAAACCCAGGGAAGTCGGTAAGGTTCACATTGAATCGGTTCGTGCCGTAATCGTAGAAAGCACCTAAACGAATCGAGGTGTGATCGTGCGGTCCGGCTGAAAAACATTCACAAATATATTCTTGCCGTTGCTCACTTGGGCGGTAGTGGGTCCATTGGCGACGCTCTGTACGCAGCAGGGCGTATTGTTATTACTGCCGTTGGTAATTGCGACGGACCAATTGAAATTCCCGTCATTCGGATAGCCGCCAAATTCGATGCCTCGCTGCATCGCGCTGAACGAGAAGGGATTGTTGGTCGTCCCAAGAGCTCCGGCGACAGCGACTTCATCGTAAACGTCATAGTCGGTGGGATTAATGGTATAGGCTTGGCTGAAAGGCAAATCTAACTCGAATTGTCCCACCCGGACGTTCAGAGTGTCCTTGGGCAAGTGCAGGTAATGGCCGATGTCGTTCGCTTTCAAGTAGGCAAATCCCATGCCGCCCGCGGCATTCTGGCCTCCTACCGAAATATCGTCATCGACCCACCAGGAAAGCGTGGGCCCAAAACTGCCAGCGGTCAGAATCGTGAACGTGTTTGGCGCGAAGAGATCGACGCGGGGCAGAACGCCCAGAGACAGCGGCTGCTTGCTGTTGAACTGCGCGTAACCCTCGTAGCGGAGCCCAACGGGCACGGTCCCCGGGATTTCGCCCGGAAAAATCGCGTTGCCAGGAAAGGCCTCCTTTTGTGCTTTCGCACCTAACAGAACAGGCGGCTCCTTGACAAACGTCTCGTCATCTTTGGGGAATTTGAAGCCGTTCTTGTAGAATGCCCACCCAAAGTCGTTCAATTCCGGGAAATTATTGTGGCAGGTTGAACACGACGTGCCGTACTTGCGCGCAAAGACGGGAATTGCGGATGCGGGAGGCGTTATTGACGTGAGGCAGATCAAAATACAAAAAAAGACGAGCATCGTGTGTCTACCAAGCCTTACCCCGCAGCTCTTCATCATGATTTTATCTCTCCCCTTTCCAGGCCTGTTGGCTCTTGTCGCGAAAGCGATTCGTGACGCCCAGACAGTATCAAGAAGTGCATCACCGGGAAGATGCGACGGCGATCACAGGTTATCTAACTGTTACCCGTGCCCGTAAATTAGCACCGTGGCCGAGGCGATGCCAGAGAGAGCAAAATAGCAATCCGAGGGCGTACCGAACGTGAGCCCTTCGGCTGCATATTCGATAGCCGCCATTCGACTCTCGGATTGGCTTTACTCGAATGATGCCGCGCCGTGCACTAGATCCAACGGAGCAACCGATTCCACTCTGATAGTATCGCCGTTGACGGCACCAGCGACGATCACCTTCTCGCCGGCATATTCGTCCAGTTCAGCCTCGTGACCTTTCAAGATAAAGAGGCTCCTGCTGGCAACCAAGGCGTACTTTGCCCCCAACTTCACGCATATCCGCGTGCATTCGCGATCACCATGTCCGTTAATCGTGTGCCCTTGGCCACACATGGAGTCGCTCACGATTCCGCTCAGGATCCGCCTCGTCTCCAAAGGCTCCTTCGGTCTATGGATGGTGGCGGTCCGAGCTGACAATCCGATGCCCAGCATCACGGTCGACAACGCCAGTGGGAAAGCGACTGTCCGGATGTAACCCAACCGCGCAAAGAGCTTCGTAATTTCTGTCGGTTTCATGGGCCTCCCCCTTCCAGCTTAGTTGGCTTCAGAAGCGGCCTTTTCTGTTCCTTGAGCCGTTGGTGCGGC
>QHZC01000320.1:5636-7291 GCA_003224515.1 Acidobacteriota bacterium | reverse complement strand
GCAGCAGAAAATGAAATCGCAGGGAGAGCGCCAGGAGAACCAACGGGCCACCGAGATAAAGCCCCGTCATGGGAAGCACGTTGCCCAGTCGCACGAAAGGCAGCGCCGACGAATTCAGCAGCAGGCGCACGTCGGTCGTGAACGCGATCAGCAGACAGCAGAGAAGGCTCGCTCCCACGGTGAGGAAGTAAAACCAGCGCGCGATTTTCGTCGCATCGCCGATCGCTTTCGAACTGTTCACCGCGGAAATCGACTCGGGGAGCACCGCATCGAAAAGATTCGTCCCTCCCAGCCGGCCAAGCCACAGGCCTTCCGCGCCGTACAGGTTGGCGCCCATCAGATTTGCGCCACGCAGTTCCGTGCCCAGCAGGTTTGCATTTTGTAGATTCGAACGGACCAGGCTCGCGCCGCGCAAATTTGCCATCGAAAGATCCGCGCCCGCAAGGTTCATTCGATGCAAATGCGCGCCCTGCAAATTCACGCCCGTCAGGTCCGCTTTGGCCAAATTTACACCGCACAGATCGGCCTTGACGCCCGACTCCCCGCCCGATTCCACCCACATTTTGTGCTGATCCAGAATCTCGGCAAGATCGAGCAGCGAGATTCCGATGGAATCTCCCCCGCCCAAAACGTCTCCTCCAGCGGGATGCTCAGTTGCGATTTGGCTCTTCAGTTCTTCAATTTCTTTGACTGCGTCAATTTCCAGGCCCATTCGAACGTTCTCCCTCAGGTTTCTTTGCCCGCTCTCGCCCATGCTGGCGCACTCCAATTGCTCAAACCGGCGCACAATCGCGCCTTTCAATATACTCGAGTTCTTTGCTTTCGAATTCTTCCGGCTACGGTTCGAATTCCCCCGTTATAGTTCGGTCCCCGCCGGGCTACCTCCATCCTCTCCTACCCGCGCTGTGAAAATCGCCTGCCCGCAAGTACAGGCGGCGCAGAGGTAACGGGGGACGGACTGGAGGCCGGCAAGGCGAGTGGATTCGAACATAGAGGACAGCCAGTGCGAAAGATCCACAGAGGAGGGGTAGCGGAAAAAATAAAGGATTCGAATAGCTACAAAAAAAAACAGTGCCGGGGTAGCTTCGCTGAGGGGCCAAGGCACCCCGGCTTATCCTGCCCGCCTCCGCAGTGAGCGAGCAAGAAACTCGTCAAGAATTCTCCCTGCCGCAGGGCAGAAAGGCGTTCAAGAACTTTTATTGGCGCAGGACCGTGAAAGCGATACAAGTTCGGCCTGCGGATTTTTTGGCCGCCGCGAAATCTCGGGCGGCCGTGAACCAGGAAGCGGGGGACTTCCCTTTCCGGAACCCTCTACTTATCTTCGTCGCCGCGAAGGAATTCGTAGCGCTCAATGGCCGCAACCACGCCGACGGCGCCTTCTTCGCGAGGCTCGGTGCGCTGCACGCGGCCGAGGCAGCGGACGCGTACCGGTCCGGCCAGAGTGATCTCGTTTGGAAGGGTCAGAAGAATCTCAACGGGCGAGCCCTCCCTGACATCCTTGGAAAGGAAGAAGTAGACACCGCGGGAGCTGACGTCCCGTGACTCGGTGCTGGTTTCACCAACCGCGGCTCCCGTGGTCCAACGGACGGTGAGCGGCAGCCGCATGGAAAAGCGTTGGGTAGTGCGGCGTTCGGAACCAGTCAAAGAAGTCCTCC
>QHZC01000320.1:1348-5576 GCA_003224515.1 Acidobacteriota bacterium | reverse complement strand
GCCGGAGACTGGGACTCGGGGATGGCGCTACCCACCAGGATGCGGAAACTGCCCCCTTTCGGGAACCTCTCTAACCATAACAAAAGACTGGCCCCTATGCGCGAACACCGTAGTGGCGGGTCCTAAGACCCGTGCTTTTAGTCTCTTTGCTGTGGCAGGCCTTGAAATCCGTGCCTGCACTCTCAGTCGCCATGTGGCGGGTCGCAATTTGCCCCGACCCCGGGTCGGGAGACCCACGCGGACGCCTGTTCCTAGGGACGTGGGCGAAGCCAAGCACAATTGGATCGAACCGGCTTCTTGGTTTGGGGACTTCTTTGGCCATTGGGCACCTGTTTTTGCTAATGCAGGGGGAGAGTTGGTCTTATTACTCGAAGCTAAAGAATATTTACGGATGCCAAACACAGCGAGATTCGCGAATTCAAGGTGCTGGCCCGTGGAGCCGACCGATGCGCGCTATTTGTTTGTCGAAAAAATATTCTTCCCAAAGGGGAGAAAGAAAAAGGCGAATTCGCACGCTGCCTGGCAAGGAATCAGCAGAGCGCCTCGACCGTCTGAAGGGCGCGAACCGCGATCCGTTTCTCAGGGATTTGCGGGGCCGCCAGCGGGTGTCTCGCCGGGAGGAGGCGGGAGGGCTTTGGAGCGCTGCGCGATGGCGGGCGGGAAAACGGGAGCACCCACAGGAGGGCGGCCGCGCGTGATGGCCCAACGCTCGAGCCAGCCAGTTCCCTCTTCTCCAATGTAGGTGTCCGGCATTCCGTAGGCTTGATCGCTCAACGCATCCTCGAGCGTGATGAAGCGATAGCCGCGCTTGCGAAGCAGATCGAACAGTTCGCCGATGTGATCGGCTTCCAATTGATTGGCGTGAAGGAGAATGATTTGTTTCGGTTCATAGCCGATGAGGTCGCGGGAGAGCTTTTCTTCATGGTCAAACATGGCGGCGGAATATGAAAGATAGGCGCTGACGATTTCCTGCTGGACGGCGGTGTCGGCGCGTTTTTTGGCGTCGTCGTAGACGCGCGCGAAGGCCCAGTCCCAGGCGTCCAGGGTCACGGGCGCGAGGCGATAGCCTCGCGTGACGAGGAAGGCTTCGACATCGCGGCGTGTTTCCACGTCGCGGCCGGTATCGAGATAGGGATGGCGAAAGTAGCGGAGCTTCATTTTGTGCTGCGCGAGCAGGAGGCGGGTGACGGTTTCGCCGCGAACGACGGATTCTTCGAAGTCCTTGAGGCCGGCTTTGTTCAGCGAGGTGTGGCCGAAGGTGTGGTTTCCGAGTTCGAAGCCGGCGTCGAGCCACATGTTGAGGGCCTTGATGCGTTCGTCGACTTCGCCCCATTTGTAGAGTTTGCCTTCGTTGACGAAGCCGACGACCGGAATTTGC
The DNA here is from genome assembly GCA_003224515.1 of Acidobacteriota bacterium. Taxonomy (GTDB): domain Bacteria; phylum Acidobacteriota; class Terriglobia; order Acidiferrales; family UBA7541; genus Acidiferrum. The sequence goes on along the minus strand of QHZC01000320.1, from coordinate 4,198 downwards.
TGCTGCCGCAAGGTGGCGAGCAGCTTCGCGGTCATTTCGGTGATGGCCGCGGCGGACATGGAATTCGCGGCGCCGGCGGGCAAGTCGTCGACGGTGATGTCGATCTGACGATCCGGCGGAGCGATGGTTTGGGAATTCGCAGTGCTCCACGCGATGCAGGAGGCAAACACAGCAAACAGCAAAGTCAGCAACGGCTTCATCGAAGCAGTCCTCCCGCCGGGCACGTTTGTTGAAATGAGATCAGCCTGGCTCAGTTACAGATTCATCCTAAGAGTGAAATGCATTGTACATGGAGCGGACTTCATTGTGGTGGCTCGACTTTTTGTCGTGAGTCTGCGAAGGGCGGCAGAGCGCAGAGGTTGCGTTCGGTGGCAACGGCCGAACCGAGAATGTCAGCGATAGAAAGGCGTGCGCCCGGAATTTTGCGCGTCGTGCTGGAAGCGCGGCCAGGGTGAGTCCATAAGAGGCGAGCCGGCGTCAGAAACGGCGTAGGTATAGCCCTTATCGGTAGTGAAGAAGATGGTTCCATCGGGGGCGATGGCGGGAGCGTCGCGAACCATTCCGCGAATTTCGATTTTCCATTTGAGATGGCCATCCGGAGTGAAGGCCGTGATAAAAGCTTTGCGAGGGCCTTGTCTCTCCTCCGGACCATTCGTTCCGAGATAGAGAGTGCCATCGGCGGCGAGAGCCGGACCGGAATTGCAATCGGCAGGACGGCCTTGACAAAATCGGAATCGCAAAAATAAATGACGCCGGCATAATCAATTACCGGATAGCCTCTTAGGAGATTGGAGGGACGCACCATCCAGCGCTGCTTGCCGTCGCGGCCGATGGCAAAAAGCCAGGGCGGATCGTGGCCTTCGATGTAGACCGTGCCGTCTCTACCGATGGAGGGAAAATCCAGTTGTCCGATCGGCAACTGGATGAACCAAAGAACTTCACCGCGCGGATTGAGCCGGTAGAGCCACTCCTGATGGGCCAGATAGATCATGTCGTCCGCGCCGATGACCGGAGAAGTTCTCCACCAGCCATCTCCGTACGGATTGTGGCCGAGCAGGATGTCGTCTTTTGAGCCGGTGGGACTGTAGGTCATTTGTTTCCAGTTGAGGTTGGGGCCCAGGCTCGGGGCAAACGCAAACAAATCGGTGTAGTCGTCGGTGACGTAGAGCGCGTCGCCGTTTCCAAGGGCTGGCGGAGTGAAAAATTTGTGCGGCGTGCCGGCGGATTGCCAAATCAGTTTGCCGGAAGCGTCGAGAGCGAAGAGGTTGCCGGACTGGCTCGCGGCGTAGAGTGTGCCGCTGGGCGCGAGCGTTGGGGCGGCGAGGACGGGACCCGATGGCAGCGATGACTTCCAGAGTAATTGGCCTTCGGGTGACAGCGCGTAAATACCATCAGCGGCGGCGAAGTGGATGGCGCCACTCGGAGCGAGGGCGATTCCGGAAAGTGGGCGCCAGCCCGAAGTATATACCCACCGGATGTGAGGAAGGCCGGCCTCTTCGGAGCGAATTCGATTGGTTCGACGCCACAACGCGAAAAGACTTGCCAGACAAAGCGCAACCAGCAAACCGGAGAGGAAGATAGCTTTGGAGGATTTCATGTTTGAACCGTTCTGCGTTTTGACGGCGAAATTTTTGCGGCAGCGCGGAGATCACGGATCTTGATCATCATCATTGGGGCCCGCGGTTGATTCAGGAAGCGGGCAGTTTCGCTTCGCCTCCTCTAGATAGTGATGGACCATCAGTGAAGCTTTGAGCGGATCGGGGTGGCTACTGAAGCGATAGTTGATGACGGCCGACCCTGCTGCGCCGTAGTTGCTGGTAGGAGCCGGGCGAGGATGCCGCATGCGTTCTTCCTCTTCGAGGATTTCGGCGCGGGTGGGAGTGTGTGGCGGAGAATCGTCTGGCCGCGGACCCTTCTGCTGTGTCGAGCAATAATCGAGGTGCGCGGAAATCATTTCGAGAAGAAGCTTTTGCCACTTGGGGTCGTTTTGAAGATCCACGATGTCGTTGGCAAGCCGGTCGTCCATCTCTTCACGTGTGGACCGGGGAAAAGCAGTGATGTAGCCAAAACTTATGGCTTGTTTCTTCACATCGTTGAAGCAGGTGCGGTCGCATCGATTGAGCTGTTTGAGGCGGCGGCGCGCACCCGGGGCAATGGGAATATCGGGGCGCGGGGAAAGATCATCGCTGGTGAAGACTCGATGTGTTTTAGGAGGATTCGTTTTCGAAGCGGAGGGATCGGATGTGGTATTTGCGGAATCCTTTTTTGCAGGATCCTGGGCCGGCTGTTGCTGCGCGGGCGGTGCGCTTGGGGATTGCGGAGACCGCGCAAGGGCGTGTGGCGATGCACTGAGAAGAACATGGAGGAAAAAGGAAGCAAGAATGCAATGCGAAAGAATGGCGGCCGCGCGCGAGTTTGAAGTGGAGATCATGGCAGAGTGTAATCCGGGCAAACTCTGGTGGTGGCTTCGCTCCACTGGTACTGCATGACCGTGGCGCGGAAGGACGCGAAGCGTTGAACGACCTGAATGCGCTGGGTGAGGAGGCTCGCAGAATTTTTATATTGCGAGATCACGTTGCGCTCGCGCTCGGCGAAGCGAGAACCAACGCTGTCTCGAATTGGCTGCGACACGACCCCTTTGCTGACGATCTGCGCTTGTTGGCGCCGGAGGTCGCAGTAGAGCCCCGCCGCCTGGAGAGCGGCCTGCAGCGTGGAATTCCATGCCCTGTCGTCGCCGATCTCATGCCGGGCGAGTGTCAACTGGTTGCGAAACTGAGCCTCGCGCTCGGGTCCGAGGCCGATCTGCGAGCGGAGTTCGGCTTCGCAGGAAAGATCGCAAGTAGGATTGTT
>QHZC01000320.1:0-1321 GCA_003224515.1 Acidobacteriota bacterium | reverse complement strand
AGCGGAGAGGACCCAGTTGACGTATTGGGAAGAGGGATTGGAGGAAGCCGCCGGGGTCCGCTGCGCGGCGGGAGCAGGTGCAGGCTTCGCATTGGGATCCTGCGATTGCCGCGGCGGCTCGGCAACGGCCACGCACGAGCAAGTGATCAGCAGCGAAGCAAAGACGAAAAAAAATGGGCGCTGCGCGTGGCGGCAGACAGCATTGGCTTGGGAAAAAGGGATGCAGCTGGCATCACGGATCAGCAGGGTCATCAGTGTCATCCGGAGGCGCGGGGACATTGATCTTGCAAGTGGCATGAACGATTTTGTCGACCTGCATGTGCATATATTGAGACTGCAGATTGCCGGGCGAAGACTTGGCGATGTGCGCGCTGGCCCGGTCCAGCGCGGCCTTTAGACGGTTCTGGACCTCGCGGAACTTCGGTTCGTACTCGCGTTCGACGGCTAACTCACTCGGGGTGATGTTGCGGGAGTCTGCATATCGCTGGATGTCCTGCGTTTTCTTGACTTGGGTCTCACACGCCAGACCTTGGACTCCGATGATCTCGCCAAGAATTCCCTGCCACGCAGCATCGGCCTTTACGACTTCGATGGCGTCGAGAAGCGCTAATTTCCAGCGAGGACCGGAACCGGCATTGAGTCCCGCGCGCTGGGCGACCTGATCGAAGCAGGAGCGGTCGCAGGTATTCAGTTGTTGCAAAAGGCCGCGCGTGCCCTCGATGGTGATGTCATGGGGGCGAGCGTCGATATCTTCGCTGGTGTAAATCTTGTGCGGCTTCGCGGGAGGCCTAGCCAGTGAATCGAGATTCGCTGTTGTCGGCTTGGCAGGCGCTTGCGGGCAGTTTGTCGTGCAAGGCGCGGGAACAGGGCTGCTCTGCGGCGAGGCACTAGAGGGATCGGGCGACTGGGCAGAGGCAGTTAGCCCAGCGGTCAAAAAAACGAATGCCATGGGGAAAATGCGGCGGCGCATGGAGAGGACTCTCCTTATTCACTCGCAATACTATTTTATCGCATGCCAGGAGATGCATAGTGAAGAAGTCATGCAGCCTTACCGTAAACGCTATTGGTAAGCTGGCGATAAAAAGCCGCTTGTTTGCCACAAGGTTTACCGCGTGTTGCGAATCAATCCCAGGACCTCATCTCTGCATGCCTATTGGTAGAGGCAGAAAAGGAAGCCAAGTCAGGTTGGCGTCAATGGCAACTATGGTTCCTCAGTTCACGCCAAATACCTTGAAGGTGTAGATGAAGTCCGGCCGGGCATCGCCGCGCGCGTAGGAGACACGAACGTAAAAGGTTATCGAAGTCGTTCCAGCTCCGGGAT
>QHZC01000318.1:15740-20358 GCA_003224515.1 Acidobacteriota bacterium | reverse complement strand
AATCATGTTCTCTCCTTCCTGAGTAGCGTCCGATAACTGCGGCCGGATTCGCTCAATAATTGGGATGCAGGTGCCCCGCGGAAGGAAGCCTTGCCATTATATCGTGACACAATATAATGAACCTGGTATTCCATTCGTCCATGTCAAGACGGGTGCTAACTACATCCGCGTGGAGCGTTAGGGATATTCAATGAAGGCACGACAAATGGGGGATCTCAGAAGCGGACACTCTAGCTTAGCGAAGCGAGGTCAGGTTTGGTGGATGCTTTTGAAGTGCGTCAAGCTTCTTCAGAATTACATTCTCAGCGAATTCGAAATTAACCAGCTGCTGGGGCCGCTTTTTCGTCGATTTTTCAAGGCTAGAACCAGTCGCTGCGATATGCCAGCCACCAACTTAGTAAGCCAATCGGAATCGTTACGACCAGTGCCCACTCCAGTGGCAAGCTTAAATCCGCGACCGCGCCAAGGGCCATGAAAACGGTCCAGAAGACTTTCCGTTTCATCGGTTCCCGCAATGTAGGCCCCGGGAGGGCGCGGGCCTCCGACAAAGCTCCAAAAAGTGATGGACAACTATTTAGTGGGCAGCAGCCATCTTTACGGATGCAACCGTGATGGTCGTGCCGCTCACATCGCCGGTAATTGTGGCCATCTTGCCGGCCAGCTTATCGAGGTCGGCCTTCTCTTTATCACTCGCTTTCAGCGTGTAGGCCTTGCCCTTAACAACGAGGGCGTAGTCAGACCCCTTACCTACGCAAGCCTTGGTGCAGGCGACTGCGTCCTTGATCGGGTGCTTGGCGCCGCACATTGCGTCGCTCACCTCACCGGTAAGCGTCATGTTTGCGGCGTTGAGGGTGAGCACACCAAACGCGAATGCCGCCACGAGGGAAAATAGTGCTGAGACTTTGATTTTCTCTTTCATCGTTCTTCTCCTTTGAGGTTTGACATTTTGGACAGACTTCCCAAACCTAAAACTCCTTTTGCCGAGCGCCTAGCTTACTGAGGAGCCGCCTGACTCGTCACATTCGACCAACCGGCTCCAACGACGCGCCGGCTCTGTTGTTCCTGCAAAAAGCTGATCACCTTAAGATCCGCAGATTTCCATTCGGGAGCTACCGCGACCGAAGTCGTGCCCGACCATCCGCGCGTATGCGGCATCAAGGTGCCTACCGTCAGGAACCTTCGTACGACGCCACTGTGCTTGAGGCGCTTGCCACCGTTCTCACCGTGACGCACGTCGCTCGCTAGGTTGTCTTCCGCGATGGCGACGACCACGTCGGATGCCTCGCCCACAATGATCTCTGGCGGCACATCTACCTTGACCCTGATGTGCAACGCAGTGGTGGCCGATGGCAAATCGGCAACAACGTTCACGACTGCCTTGGGAACTTGGGCCGCCTGTGCGATCTTGCGATAAACACCTTTAGCGTCGCTGCCAACCTCTTCCTGGCTGCCGTCAATGACCATCTGCGGTGTGTATACACCGCTGCTCCGAAAAACCCGGGCTGCATACTCCGACTGGCGCTTGCTGAAGGTGGCCGAAGAGAACGGGTCGACCCACCCCAAACGATTCCAGTAGTCCACGTTCTCACTCAAGCCTAGGACGGTTACTCCGGTCACCGGCTGCTGTTGCACGAGCCTGCTCAGAACCTCATCGGCGGGCGGACAGCTGGAGCATCCTTCGGACGTGAAGAGCTCAGCTAATACAATGGCTTTGCGCGCCGGTGCAGGGGCCGCCGAAGAAGACTCTGGGCCATCGGCTAGCAGGAACGATCCCGCGATAAAAACGGCCAGGGTGCCGGTCCATGTGAAGGCGCGTAGAATGGTCATTCTCCTGCCCGTCCTGTTTATGTTCGCGGAGAAAATTCTCCTGTGTAACGAAGCCCGGCGAATTCTAAGATATTCCTTCATCCTCACGTCTTCAACCTCTGGCAAAGCGGCTATACAGCGGACCAGATAGCGACTGTGCCACCTGGCGGATCTGTTGCTCCTCAAGACTACCCACCAAGAAAACAGTGTGTCCTGGTATCTCGAAAGAAACGACCTGAAAGCCGTCGTTGGAGGCCAACCCTACTAAATGAGGCACTCGGTCAGTGCTGTTTATTCATGCGTTCGCTTCACCGTGGCTGCCGGTTACCAGCAGAGACACTGTCTGTCCCTGGAATTGAAGCACGATATGAGCGAACCTTCGCCCCTGAAACACACACGAGTGCCGATCGACAACGCGCACGGGCCCTATCGGAGTGTTCCAGTCGTCAGACGGCATCTCCTGCAGCAGCCGGAACGACGGATCGTAGCGCGCAGCGGCATCCTCAAGGGAGATAGGCTTTTCGCCCAGACGGAACTGAACCGCGCAGTTTTGATGGTCGCCTACTGCATCGCGCGCAATCAAATCGATTCCGCGGGTCCGAAGGAACTGCCCCACACCCGTGACAATTCGGCGGGGAGTTTTGTGACGCGCAGCCTCCCGCACGTGAGCCGCCAAGCTGTCACGAAATTCGTCCGAGATGCGTAACGCTTGGCTGTTGATGAAAGCTCTACGTACGGCTCTTCGCAGGTCTCGCAACGAAGCGAATTCCGCGCGACACGCGGGACAACCCTCTAGGTGGCGTAGCACCTCGTGGTTCGTCTCCACCAGGAGTTGCTCGCTCAAAAACGAATCGGCAAGATCGCGAACCTCACGGCATTGCATCTTGATCCATCCTTAACCCTTCTAGCTTCCGGCGCTGTGCCATCTCTCCCCTTCTCCTTGTGAGGGCTGCGACAACTCAGCGCGGAGCAGCGCGCGGCCGCGGTGCAGCCGCGACATCACCGTGCCCACAGGCACTCCTAATGCGTCGGCAATCTCTTTGTAGGTCATTTCTTCGACGTCGCAGAGAACAATGATCTCTTGATATTGCGGGGGGATGCGCCGGAGCGCTGCCAGCACTTCCTCGTCGGTCAATTGCTGCGGCACGGGTGGAACGAACGGGACCGTTTGGCGATTGCTGCGGATGTGTCGCAGAATCGATATCAACCAAGCGCGGCAATTCGTCCCTGTCCTGAACCGGTGAAACGACTGGAGCGCCGCTGTCATCGTTTCTTGAACGAGGTCCTCAGCTTTGTCTCGCTCTTGTTCTAACCACATTGCGAATCGGAATAGCCCTTCCAGATGCGGAAGCACTTCCACTTCGAACGCCGCCCACACCTGTTCGTCATGATGCCGTCTCGGGTCCGATGCCATTCGCTTCCGAAGCGTCTCTATACAATTTGGATATACCCGGAGACGGTCGGTTTATTCCATATTTTGGGGACGTTTAAGCGCTTAAAAGGAGCCTATGTGAGGATGTGCGTCAGGTACAGTCGCCAACATGACGCCCGTAAATCATTGGAAATACATAGGATAGAATGGCGGGGAGGATGGGAATCGAATTGCATCCCCAATCTACATCGGCATGCGAAAACCACTGGTCCGGGCCGTCATCGATGGCGCAGCACAGATCGCCATTCCGACCTTTGTCTCCACTCTGGCGATCTGCATTGTGCTTGTACCGGTGCTGCTGCTGACCGGAACCGCAAGGTATTTATGGATGTTGTTCGTCACCGGCACCACGCTGAGCGTCCCTTCCCTGATGGGGGCCATCATGTGCATCGGCGTCGCGACCGCCAACAGCATTCTGATGGTGACTTTCGCCAATGAGGAGCGGGCGTTATTGCTTTCGGCTATATTCCGCTTCACAAACGCCAGACCCTTATCCGCAACCAGGCCCGCGAGCAGGAGCAGGCCCTGCCGAGGGTGGAGGTATTCGAGGCGCTCGAAAAGGCTGTCGCCGCCCAGCGGAGTAATGTGGTCGCCGCGGAAGCCAATGTGGCAGCCCTAAATGAGATGCAGAGTTACCGTGTGGTGAAGGCCCCCTTCGATGGAGTCGTGACGTTGCGCAACGTCGACGTCGGCACCCTGGTGAACGCTGGCAACACCGCTTCGCTGGGCCTGGCATGGCTGGTGGGCGAGGATTTCTTCCCCGATGTCGTTATCGATCAGGGTGTCCATTTCGCTGGGCGGGATCACGTCCCGTATTTCGCGTTCGTGTAACTCACGCGTGCGCTCCTGGACACGCGCTTCAAGTTGTGCGTGACTGTGCTGCAGAGCTTGTTCCGCCCGGTCACGCTCGACAGTCGCCGCTTGGAGAGCCAGGATGGAACGCAATCGGAGGTGCACCGGAACTGCGGCAACGGCTAGGGTCAAAGCCGTCACGCTGCGATTCAACCAATCCACCCATGTAACCAAATGCAGTATTGGAGCCGGGGCCAATGTTAGGCCTCCAAAAGTCAGCAAAATGAAGATAGCTGTTGAAGCCCATAACCACCTAACTGAGTGTGTCCAAACAAGGAGAACAATACAAATGAAATAGAGAGTGGCAATGTTGATGTTGGCGGGAAGCGAAAAATCCACTACCGCAATCATCGCAGCCGACAGACAGACAAGAATCTTTGCCTCTCGGATCGAGGGTGCGGAAAGTAATGTTTGCAATTGCCTCAAGATAAACTCCGCTTAAAAACTCATTATACCTCAATGGAAGATCACGTCTCGGCTCTAGTCTTCCTGATAAAAGGAGGCAATCTTGTTCGTGCTCGCCACAAG
>QHZC01000318.1:0-15528 GCA_003224515.1 Acidobacteriota bacterium | reverse complement strand
TTTACGAATCGACTGATTTCGTCAGATGGCACTCGGTTCTTGGTCGAGCGGCTCTGGCCACGCGGCGTGAAGAAAATCGCGCTTCAGATCGACGCCTGGCTGAAGGACATTGCCCCGAGCACAGCGCTTCGCCAGTGGTTCAAACACGATCCGAGGAAATGGGAGGATTTCCAGCGGCGGTATCGGCGAGAACTCGATGGCATTCAGAGGCGTTGCGCCCGATTCTGGACGCCGCACAACCCGGCAACGTCACCCTGGTCTATAGCTCGCATGACGCGGAGCATAATAACGCGGTCGTATTGAAGGATTACGTAGAAGAGAAGCTGCATAGAAAATCTAGTCACGGTAAATCGGTTGCCTGATGCTGCCGCCTTGCTAAGCCAATAGAAGAGAGTGGGACTGATGGGAGCCACAGCAGTTGGATTGACCGAATTATCCGTGAGACTCAAGAGCCGCGACGAAATTGCCAAGCGCACAATGGCCCGTCCGATTCGAGAAACCGGCTAATTGGGCTTTTAAGACTGCCAGCCCATGGACATGACCTGAAGCGCCCTGTCGTTTGGCTCGCAGAGAGACGAAAAGATCATGCCCGACATTTCCCGAACTGTTAACCAGCGGCCTTTATGGCTGGACGACAAGACAAAATCGATCATGGATCGCGCCATCGCGCGCGAGCAATCGCTGTCGCGCCTGCTGATGACCTATATCATCACGGGGTTGATATTCATGCTCCTGCCCGGGACATTTCTCGGCGTGTGGAACCTAATCAAGATCAGCAGCCGCGAAGCGGCAGAATCCATTTCGCCCGCATGGATTCAGGCGCATGGCCATGCACAAGTGTTCGGTTGGGTAGGCACATTCATTCTGGGGATCGGTTTCTACTCGATTCCAAAATTGCGGAAGCTGAGACCGTTTGCGCTTTGGTCAGCGTGGCTTACATGGGCGCTTTGGATCATCGGCGTGACCGTCCGCTGGTTCTCGAACATTTATCCGTGGCACTGGCGGATTGCGCTGCCCCTGTCGGCTATCCTTGAATTGGCCGCTTTCCTCATTTTCTTTCAAGCGGTCGCGAGCCATCACCCATCGAGCGGTTCGGCAAAGCCGCTTGAGCCTTGGATCTTCGTCGTGATCGCGGCAACTCTCGGCCTGCTCGCATCACTTCTGCTGAACCTTGGAGCTTCGTTTCAACTGGCGCTCAATGCTAGTTCTCCAGCGTTCCCACACCTGTTTGATCAACGATATTTGATTGTCTCCACCTGGGGGTTTATCGTTCCCATGGTCTGGGGTTTCAGTGCGCGTTGGTTGCCTGTGTTCATGGGATTGCGCCCACTGCGGAATTCGCTTTTGCGACTGGCGCTGGCTTTCAACATCCTAAGGGTGATCCTGGGGTTTCTCGAACAGTTTTTCGCCGCTGGCATATTTATGCTGGCTGGAGCAGCAACGGCCGTTGCTGCGATTCGTTTCTTCGAGTCCGCAGTCAAACCAGCGAAAACCGTCAATGTTCACCGAAGTTTTCCGGTATTCATCCGAATCGCATACGGCCGGTTGCTTATCGCTGCTGCTCTCGGCATTTGGGCCGGCGCTTACGGTTGGTTTTATCGCTGCGATGATTTTCTGCGTGGGCCAGAGAATCCTGCCGTCGTTTTGCGGGATGCGGGTACTCTGGAGTCCGAGCCTTATGCTGGTAATGCTAGTCTTGCTGATGATCGGATGCACGCTGCGCGTCACATCGGAAATCTTTGCCTATCAGGATTACGCGAAATGGGCATGGAATATTCTGCCGATTTCTGCGCTCATTGAACTCGCGGCAGTCGCGTTGTTTGCGGTCAATCTGATTGTGACGTTCGCTCGCCCGCCTTTGGTTGTCGCATCTCCACTTACGACGACGACCGAATAAATCGGTTGGAGGCCTCCTCATTCTTGTTTGTTGTTCCACTTCCCAATGCTTCACCAGCGATTAAGGGAGCAGATGGTCTTCGGCACGAGAAGCTATTCAATTGATTGCCGCCTTGGCGGATTCAGCCGTTGTGATTGGTAACACTGCCCGGATTGACGTGCCGCTTCGCCGAAACAGCAGCAACCAATGCCTCGGCAATCAATTGATACTTGATTGTCGAATCGCGCGGGCGAGTGGTAATCATTTCATCCAATGAATGCCACAGGCAGCAAGACTGATAACGGCTGTAGTGATCCCACCTACGGCCATTAGGCTATACGATGCTTTGCGGGCTGCCGAGTCGGAGATCGCGCGGCTGAGGTTCCACCGCGCCTGGCAGGCCAGATGAATGAAAACCGCCAGCACGGCCAAGGAGTAACGTGGCAGCAGTGGCACGGTCGAAAGCCCTGCGAGCAGGCCGGCAGGGGCGTGAGAGGCCCACACGAAGTCTGTGTCTATGCCGCTGTGCCGCGTTGTAAAGACCGTAATCAGGTGTGTTACCAGAAAAATGGCCAGGTATACACCGGAAACCAGTTGCAGGTTACGTAATGGCGTGGAGCGCCGCAGGTGATATTTCCAGACCATCATGAGTCCAGTGCATACCTGCATGGCGACCGCGCCAATCAGAATAGTCTGGCCGACGTTCTGCCGGTAAGCCAATCTAAATAGGTGCAGCACCGCCGTGTGCATTCCGATGCTGATGATCGCCAACGAATGATTGAACACGTGTGCCAGGGCGTACGTGGCCAGTACGATGGCCGAAGTTGCGTGAATGTGGCGAAAGTTGGTCGCTGAGGCAGGACTCACGGAATCGGAGGCCGGCAGAAATGCGGCCAGCGCGACCAAGACGGTCCGAGCCGGGGTAACAGTCGCGAGCCAGGCGCCATTTACCACCAACCGGTTTCGGGTGCGGTCCAGCCCATTGTGATCCAAGTAGTTAAGCGACAGCCAGCCGACAACCGGACCGGCCATCGACCAGGCGATGGCAAGGGCTAGAAGCCCGCTCCCGAGCGCCACGTTTGCTTGTGTTAATTCTACGCTGCGGAATATCACAGAAAGAGATAGGGGATAAAGAATCGGAAGAGTCCAAACGAGAAGTATTTGCGGTGCTGCGATCGTCCTGACTCGTTCACTGGTTTGGGCGTTCGCAACTGCAATCGTTCTCATAACCCTTCCGGGTTGAGCTTGAAACTCCGAATCGCCATTTTATACACCTATTGTTTCTCGTATCTAAAGGAAAAGCTAGAAGGCCAGACAATCAATAGCGGATTGGTTGTCAATCACCTCGGGCGGGGAGACCGACTGGGCCAGTTAATGGGATGGTCCGCCGCCGAGGCTCTCGGCTCGTGTCGTGCCAATACACGTAGGCTAAAATCTCGGTTTAAGGAGTAGGCTTGTGGCTTGCTGGCGGCAACAAAGATGGCAAAAGGTTGATCCAACGCCTTCGGAACCTCCTGTGGGTCGGCAGATGCTTCAATTTCGGATGCTGTAGGAGTTGGGGCTGCGGGTAGGAGTTGGCCGGAAACTTCCACCATCTCACGCCCCTTCCCCAGCGATCTGCTGGCTACAGCAGATCCATTGGGCAAATTCCGGCAATCAGAATAACACCGCGTACCTCGGAGTGCCGACGGATGCTGTAACTTCGGGGTCGCGTTTAGCGATGCTCCGCCGCCGGCGCGACCGTTGTTTGCGGCGAGATTTGGGAGACGGACGCCATCGCGCCCTTCAGCGAGAAAAGAAAAACGCTGTCTCCCCGCGGCGCGGGAGCGAAGAGACTCCCACCCGAATAGGCCGCCACGTATTCGTCACCCTCGTACTCGAAAACGCTGGCCGGAGCGTTCACCCCGGCGGCCAAAAGCGCCTCCCAGATATCCTTGGCCCTCTTGCAGGAGTTTCTCGTCGTCCTCGCCGCCTTTGAATAGAGTGGCAGCGTCCGTGGCGCAGACATAGTAAAGGTTCGTGCCAGGGTCATATGAGCTGGGCGCCCAGTTTGCGCCGCCGCGTGGGCCGGGCTTGAGCACAATGGGCTCGCCCCAAAATGGCGTGAAAGTCCGGCCTTGGTTCACCAAGGTGTAGCCCTCCGGCGCTATATCGATTGAGTGCGGCACGAAGGCGTCGCCGCGAGGAATCGGCTGCGTCGGCGATGTGAATTGGCGTGGCTCCTGCGGTACCGGCTTTTCGTCAATTCCAATCAGCGGCTTGCCATTGGTGCGATCCAAGATGTAGACCCAGCCGTCTTTGTTCGCTTCCGCTGCGGCTTTGCGAATGCGGCCGCCGACCTTCACGTCGAAAAGCATCACCGGGTTGGGTCCATCATAGTCCCACAAATCATGATGAATCTGCTGGAAGTGCCAACGATATTTGCCGTTCTTCGCGTCGAGAGCGACCATAGAGGTTGAGAAGAGATTGTCGCCGGGGCGAATCCTTCCATTGAAGTCGGGTCCGGGGTTGCCGGTAGTGAAGTAGATGAGTCCCAGTTCCGGGTCCACCGCAGGTGTCTGCCAAACGGTTGCGCCGCCATATTTCCACGCGTCATTATCTTTGGGCCAAGTGTCGTGCCCGATTTCGCCCGGGCCAGGGATCGTGTAGAAAGTCCAAATCAGGTGCCCGTCTTTGGCGTCGTAGGCCTTGACGCGGCCGCGTACGGCCTTTTCGCCACCCGCGAAAGCGGCGATCACCATTCCGTCGTAATACAACGGCGCGGCCGTGATGGTGTAGCCCTGCTGCCATGGTTCGGCTTGAATCAACCAATTCGCTTTGCCGGTTTTTTGATCGAGCGCCACCAGGCGTCCGTCCAACTGGCCGACGTAGACGTTGCCGCCCCCGTGGCCACGCCGCGGCTGGTCCAGCCGCAGCACACAGTGTTAATGTTCTGATCAAGGTTCGCCTGGTATTTCCACAGAATCTGGCCCGTCTTCAGGCTGATGGCAAATACGTCGTTGGCTCCCGTAACGATGTACAGAACGCCTTCATAAATCACGGGCTGCGCTTCGCCGGAATATTTGGTGGCGAGCGCTGAGCCATCCAAGTGCGTTTGCCAGACGGCCTTGAGTTTGTCCACGTTTTCGCGATTGATCTGGTTGAGCGGAGACCAATTCTGATTGGAGAGGCTGCCACCTACCTTGAGCCAATTTTCGCGAGGCGGCGCTGCGAGATCCTGCGCGGAAAAAGCGGGTGACGAGGGGACGTGCGAGACGTCGCGGCCTTCCGCCGTTGAAGATGCGCCTGAACCTTCCTGCGGCGCAGCATGTACCTGCGAGAGGGCAATGAGAACTAGGCTCGCGAGGCAAAGGCTAAATACGGCCGACAGACGCAGCCAAAGAAAATGCGAATTGTTGCTCAACTTTTTGGTCACATTGGTTTATGAAGCCAAACGGGCTTTTGGCAAATATGACCTACCCGATGACGTTCGCAAACGTGCTGAAGAAGCTTTTGCCGAACACATTTGTGCAGAGCATTCCGGTTGAATTGAATACGTCCCCGCCACTACCACTGATTGAATCTTAGGTCCAGGTCCTCGGCCTTTCTTGGTGTAGAATCCGCCGCAACGGACGCGCCCATCAATCCCGTAAGCTTGCCGTAGCGAGTTCAACCTTCGGTCATCGTAGGTGGTCCTTTCATCGCATAAGCCGAGTGGGGTATTGCTCAGGACTCCTCGACCCGGCTCCAATCACGAGGCGGGAAGGCGACACGCCAGAAATTCGGATTCGGCAAACGGAAGGCGATTCCAACCTCCACTAGATCATTTTGCCGTTGACCGAGATATGCGACAACGCATTCCGCCTTGTCACCCATTGCTACATTCACTAGGTGCAAGACTTGGCCTTTTTTGACGGATATCGATAGCACTACCAGTGCCCCATCCGCGTTTACCGCGAGCGTGTGAGTCCCGAGCTTAGATAAACACAAAATAACAGCAAGGCTTCCCGGAGGAGTATTCAAACCGCCAGGTTTCCAGAGACAACGGTCAAAAAGAAGCCCCGCGCCAGGAGTACCGAAATTGGCAGCGGGGCTTGGTTGTCTTCCAGCGTGTACTTTTGCACGTGCCACGAGTGCTCGCGGTTACCACCAGTAGATGTTAAAGCCCGGCGCCTACGGGTGGGCGGCGCATCGGCACGGGGCTATCGACCATCTTTCCGCACCATGAGATGCATCGGCCCGATATGCCGATGCTTGTGGCGCATTTTGCTGCGGTGCCCCGCATCGCCCAATGCCAATAATCAAACGAGGCAGCATCGCGGATCGCCTGTCACTCTTCAGAATCTCGCTATGGTTTATTTGAAACTTTGAGTTGGCGCTGGCCGTCCGACACCTTGAGCCGCAGGTATCGGCTCCGAACCTTACTTCGTGATTTCTCTGGTTCGTTTCCACTAACCTATTAGGAAGCCCAAGAAATGCATCTTTCCGTAATGAGGTACGTCCTCGCTGGGTTCGCAGTTCTCGCCCTGGTGACAGCCGTCCAGGCACGCACACACAAAGATGCGTGGAACCTAGACAAAACTGTGACGATTGGGGGCACCCAAATGAAACCAGGAAGCTACCAATTGAATGGGGACGACGCCAAAAAAGAACTCACGGTTCTGCAAAACGGGAAAGTCGTTGCGACCGTCTCGGGGCAATGGGTCAAACTCCCCCAAAAAGCTGACTATACTTCGGTCGAAACTACCGGCGACAAGGTCACTCAAGTTTTGTTTGGAGGAAGCGACCAGGCATTTCAGCCGCAATAAGCGGATTAGATAGCCCGTACGTTTCCAAGGTAAGCGGCAGGATTCCGCCAGCAGATGCGACAGCTTTTTGCTTACGGGATAGACTGAATGAAGCCATGTTGCCTCCAGGTTAGGCGACTTGGTTAGGCTGAGGCGGGTGTTTGCGCACTCGCCGTGGCCGTCTTACTGCTTACTTACAAACTTCCTCTGTTCTATCTCCTTTCTGGCAGCTAGAATTTTCGGACGATATTTTTCTCGAACTTCGGCTACTACTGACAGCAACTCCGCCAACGATGGCATCTCGCCAGCGGCGACCAGGCGTTGTGCTTCCCGGCGCAATCAGCGCAAATCGGATAGTCTAAGTTTCGGTTCCTTCACCATTAGTGCACCACCGTCGAGGCTGGCTGCTCAGGCTTTGGCCTAGCCCAAGGTTGTTCGTCGGCTATCAGTGCACGAATCGCGCCCATGCTCTCGCCAAAGCCACCTAATGCATCCTGGTGCCCATGGAAGGCGAATAGCAGGCTAACGATTTCCGCAAGCGACAACGGCGGCAGGGCCTCAAGTTCTGTCTTTAACATCTGTGACAGACGTATCTCCAGGAACAAACGAATCTGCTTATAAGCTACTCGCTGCGAACGACTGGTAAGTCTAACCACTATTCACGGGCGTTTGGATCTGCCTGAGATATGGCCACTGTTTGAGCTTTTTAAGGATCTACCACTAGTTTCCGTTTCCAATTCTCAACGCAGACCTTTAGCGGGCCTCAATTGGCAAGGGACCGTTTATCATGGTCTTCCGAAGGATCGTTACAGATTTTCGCCGCGGGATGAAGGTTATCTCGCGTTTCTCGGACGCGTGTGCCCCGAAAAGGGACTGGATGAAGCCATCGAAATCGCGAAGCTTGCCGGCAAAAAGCTAAAGATAGCCGCCAAGATCGACAATGTAGATCGGCAATACTTCAATGATGTGATCAGACCTCTGCTCGACCATCCCCTTATCGAATTCATCGGCGAAATCGGTTATCCCGATAAAGAGGCATTTCTAGGAGCAGCATCCGCTCTTCTATTCCCCATTAATTGGCCTGAGCCCTTTGGTCTCGTATTGATCGAAGCGATGGCCTGCGGCACTCCCGTGATCGCATACAACCGGGGTTCGGTTCCTGAAATTGTGGAGAATGGCCTTACCGGCTTTATAGTCGACGATGCTGCCGAGGCGGCACGCGCCGTTCACACGCTTGGCAGCCGTGTCGGTTCCTACGAACTACTTGCGCAAATTGGCGCGGGCGGCATGGGAGAGGTGTATCAGGCCCACGACACCAAGCTGGGGCGTGACGTAGCGATCAAAATTCTCCCAGTGCTTACTCGAACCTCCGATAATCTGAAATACCATCTGGCCTAGGGATGACATACTGACGCTTTTGGTTTTGATACCATTCACAATTTCCTCATCCACGAGACGACCCACGCGCGAGCGGCAGCCGTCATCGTTGTGAGTACAGCCAAGATGTTAGCGATCCATCCGTTCGCGACCCATAATGGGCTTGTTGTCTGCTATCAGGAGAATTATCACGAGCCGAGCAGCGCACCTCGCTGAGTCTTTTGAAACTTGTGGAAACGTGCACGCACTTCTACAAAATCATCTACGCGCTGTTGGAAGATCGTTTAGATGAGGACGACAAACTGTTCCATACCGTCCTGCGAGACACCATATCCGTAGCGCACGACGTTGATATGCGAAACACTGGGGTTCAAAGCGAACGATTTACGATTTCAATAGCCATTACAGCCGCTTCTTATGGAGCCAATCTAGGATCACCTCAGCGATCTTTTCGTTGCCTCTGTCCAGATACATAGGGTGTCCGTGGCCCGGCAAGCCAACATCCGGCAGGAAGATATGCTCGGCTCCCAGGAACTTAGCCGTCGCCGCATCCACAGCACGAGGATGTCGTGGATCTTCGTCACCGGTGATGATCAGCTTCGGGATATTCGCGATGTTCTTTGGGTCGGCCGTTAACCCCATCCCATCTTTGTTCATCAGCTCATTGACAGCGCGTGGGCTTTCCGGAACTAGGGTCGCATAATATTGATCCATCGCGTCGGACGGAAAAAGAGTGGCGCTCGCAAAGGCTTCCTTTGCGACTTCAAGCTTGTACCAGGCGGGTTTGTCTTCAGGAAGATACGGGCCTGACCCGCTCGTAACAAAGCTTTGTCCGATCGCAGTTGCCGCGGGAAAACTGCCCTTGGGGATGTTCGCGGGAGGAACTGGAGCAACTCCGATGACCGCTGCAACTTGGTCGGGAACAGTGTCGCACAGCTTCCAACCGATCATTCCGCCGATGCTATGTACGATAAATATTGCGCGTCCGATCTTTTTCAGTAAAGCCACATTGTCGTCGACAGCACGCTGAAGCGACATCGTTGGATACTGCTCGGCCATGGGCGAGCGGCCGTGTCCTGGCTGATCTACGACGTAAGTCTTCCAGCCGTGCCGGACGAAGTACTTAGCCCAGCCCTCGCGGCCATCCGGGGTGCTCACAAAGCCAGACCCCGTCGTGCAGCACCCGTGTATGAGCACAATGGGTGTTTCGTGCGTTGGCTTTATGGGAATGAAGTACTCAACGTACATCGGAAATGGTTGCGGACCGACAAAGAAGTTGCCTTCTGTGAACGCAATAGGCTGACCTGCGGCCGCGTCACCGGTCGTCGCCACGCCAAGTGCAAATAGCAGAACTAGCAGAATAATCTTCAGCTTGGATCTCAAGCAGTCCTCCTGAAGTCCTGGTCTGCATTTATCGAAAGTTGCTAGCGGCGATAGATTCACCCTGGCGCCCAAGCGGGAGGCCCGGCGCCAGGATGATTGGAATCACCAGATGAACTTAATTGAGAGCTGCATCTGCCGTGATTCGGTGGCCGTGCGGTCAGCGCTGGAAAGGGCACCAGCAGATCCTACGCAGCCGCTCGTGGAATCACCTGCAGATGGACACGGCCCAGACGGTCCCGGCGCAGGCATAAAACCGGGCGTTACGGTTGTTGGGTCAAACAGGAATTCATTTTGAACGGGCGGATTGAAGTTGGCGCGATTAAAGAGATTGAACACGTCTACTCTGAGCTTGATGTTGAACGTTTCAGAGACGCGCGCCACCGGCGTGTTCTTTTCGAACGAAAGGTCGAAGGTCGCTAGGCCGGGACCGGTCATGATATTGCGCCCGGCATTGCCAAGCGGAATGTAGTTATGCCCCTGATACACCACTGGAGCCGGGATCTGAAAGCATTGGAGTTTCACGTAATTGGCAATGTTCCCCGGATTCGTGAGACTGTCGCAGCCGGGTCCCGTGAGACGATTCGGGTAAGCGAATGAGTCAGTATTGTTCAGGCCGAGAACATCGCCGGCCAGAATCGCCGAGAACGGCTGACCTGCCGAGGCCTGGAAGATGCCGTTTACCTGCCAGCCATTCACAATACCGCCGGTGAATCCATGCAACGTCTTGACCGTCGGTATATTCCAGACGCCGTTGATGGACAACACCTTTGGATCATTGAAATCGGAGACGCCTCGGGTCAACCGAGGATCGAACCAGTTCAAGCTGGAGATCGCCGTGATGACCGAATCCGAAATGACGGCGCCGGATGCCGTATCAATCGACTTCTGCCAAGTGAAAGAACCTGTCACTTGGAAACCGTGGCTCATCCGCTTATTCAGCTGTACCTCCAAACCGTGGTAGACCGATGAGTTCCTGAAGAAAGTAGAAGGAAGGCGTCCCACGGTCTGGTTGAGTATTGTTCCGGAGCCGAGGCCCGGGCATTGGCTGATATTTCCGCCCGGGGGAAGCACTGTGCCAGTCGCAATGTTATCGCACGGCCAGAGATATCCGAGCGGAGTATAAATTGGGAGCACGATGTTGACGTCATCGACTTGCGTCGTCCCGCGCACCCCGTGCGAACCCACATAACCGATCATGGCCGTCAGGTTCGGTAGGAGTTGGCGTTGGATGTCCAAATTCCACTGCATCACGTAGGCTCGTTTTGGATCCTGATCGATAAAAGCTGCGCGACTCCCTTTGACAGTTCCCGGGCTGACCTGGCATGCCATAGGAAGCAGCGGCCCTGCACAACTGGCCGGGTAAGTCCCGATTTCACCGAAAGAACCAGACGCAAGGTTGCCGCTGCTGCCAGCGAGCAGGAATGGGTATGTCTGGCTGTTGGCGGTACTTCCAGTGAATGCGATCAAAGGCAGTTGGTCGTAGAACCCAAAGCCACCCCGAATAGACATTTTCCCATTATTTTGCGGGTCCCAGGCAAACCCTACACGTGGATCGAAATTGTGCAGGTTGTTGTTCCTGAAAAGTCCATTGGTCTGCGCGTTGCAAATGACGCTACCGGCGGCATTGGTGAATTGCTTTCCGCACATGGGAAGCTGATTGCCCGTAGTGTCATAGATGGTTGGTAGTGTGGCGTTTCTCCCCAGGGGATCGGTTGGAACCGTTGTCGGCTCATACCGCAGCCCCAAGTTCAAGGTCAGATTCGGACGGAACTTCCAATCGTCCTCAACGTAGACGCCGAACATGCTTTGTCGGGGTTCTGAAGGGGCTGTCAATCCCGGCAGGTCTGTTGAAACCTTCTGGGTTGCGGCAACGCCTGAACAGCCCGGTGTAACGGTTCCGCCACAGTCGTTTAGGAACGCAGCCATATTCGTGAATTGGAAGATGGCGCCTGGACGGGGCGACCGAAGCACGTTGAGCTGGTCGCGTTCTACGCTGAATCCGAACTTGAGCGCATGTTTGCCCTTGGTCAAGAAAGCGTCGTTGTAGAATTGGAAAGTATTCCAGTTATTCCTTTGAGGGTTATCCGACGTCAGGCCGCCCGTAAATACTGCGTTGCCGCCGATGAATACCTGTGGGGCATCGAATCCCGGGAACGCGCCGAAAGTGGTGTCGGAGGTCGCCGGATTAACTGCAATGGCACCCGCCGGCCCGCCCTGGAAATCCCTGTGGAATCCGAACCGAGCTGAATTGACGAGATTCGAGCCGAAACTATGGGTTTCAGCAATGGTTGCAAACGTGCTGCTAGTTGCCGTCTCCACGATTTTGTTGTTGTACTCGTCGGGCGTGTTGGTGTTGGCTTTATCCCGGTAAAAAGTGGCGCTCAGAGTATCGGCATCAGAGATTTTGTGATCGCCTCGAATGATGTAGTAATCCTCATTGCTGACCTGATTCGCTCCGAATACACAGAAGTTCGTGGTGACTGAGCCCGGCTGAATCTGGCAAACCTGCTTGCCATTGAGCATTCCGTCGAGCGGGAAAAAAGCGCTTAGGTAGGGCTGGATCAGTGGCGAGGCGGGATTTGCGGCGAGATAAGTCGCTGACGGAATGGGACTGCCGTAGGACAAGCCCTTCGTCTGGCGCAGTCCTTCGTAATCGCCAAAAATGAACGTCTTGTTCTTTATGATTGGGCCTCCCGCATCAACACCAAATTCATTCCGCCGGAACTCTGGAACGATGTAGTTGCCGTTGGCATCTTTAGCGTCCCAGTAGTTCGGTGCGTCGAACCAGCTGTTGCGCAGGAACTCGTAAACGGCCCCATGAAACTGATTCGTACCCGACTTTGTCGTCGCGTTGATGATACCGCCAGACGCTCTGCCATATTCGGTGGAGTAGTTGGTGGTCAAAACCGAGAATTCCGCGATCGCATCGACGCCCGCATTAGTACCCAGCACGTTGCCAGGACCGCCATTTGCCGGGTCGTTGATGCTGATGCCATCCACGCGATAATTGTTCTGCTGTGGACGAGCTCCGGAGATCGACTCCTGCAGTCCGTAACCACGCGTGAAGCGGTCGCGGCTCTGCACGTCAGGCTGAGTATGGAGCTGGTAAACACCGGGTTGAAGGTTTGCGAGATCGCTCCAAGAACGGCCATTCAGAGGAAGTTCCTTGATCGTCGTCTCATCGGTAATGGATCCGATCTCGGCGTTGGTTAGATTAACTGTCGGGGCTTCAGCAGCAACCTGAACCGTTTGTGTTGATTCGCCCACTTTCAACGTGACATTTAGGGTCTGCGACCCGCCAACCGTGAGTGTGATCCCGCTTTGGACCGCTTTCGAAAAGCCTGTCGCAGAAACCGTAACGCTATAGTTCCCGGGAATCAGATTCGGCGCTGAGTAGATTCCCTCAGCGTTTGTGTTTACGGCTCGTGTTTCTCCAGTGGCCGTATTCAATATCGCCACTTCAGCGTTCGCAATTACACCTCCCGATGAATCCGTGATTGTGCCCGAAAGGGTCGCCCCGACCGCTTGGCCGTGTAGACGTGCAGCAGCGAAAGAACCGATCACCAGCAAAGCCACTACTAACCTAAAGGCACTTCTCGATAAGGGCCCGAATGCCATTTGCGTTATCCTCCGATCTTTGTGAGCGACCAGGAATGGCCTCTAGTGCACAAGAACCCGTAATGCGCCGCTACTATTGTCCCTAAGAGAATGAGTGTCAAGAGAAACGGACGGAAATTAAGGCAAACGCGTCCGAAATATTAGAACGGCGTGAGAGTTCATTGACAGTTCGAGAACGCAGCGTATTATACGCCCTGTCGAGGAGGATCGGTTATGCGCAAGCATGTGTTAATGCTGACGGCTGGGATTCTCGTGCTGCTCTCGGGTGTATGGCTGTGCGCCCAAGACGCCGGACAGATCGTGAAAATTGATGCGGCGCTCGACGCGATCGTTCCTGCCAATGCGCGCGTGGAAAAAGTGGCGGATGGTTTCGGTTTTCTTGAAGGGCCCGTTTGGGTGCACAGCACGAATCCTGGCTATCTGCTCTTCAGCGACATTCCCGCAAACGTCATTGATAAGTGGAGCCCTGGCACCAAGACTTCCGTTTTTCTGACCAAAAGCGGCTTCACAGGTATAAACCCCGTTAACGCAGGTTACAAAATCAATAATGGTCACGCAGAGGTGACGTTGATCGGCTCCAATGGCATCACCCTCGATCAAGACGAACGGGTTACTTTTTGCCAGCATGGAAACAGGGCCGTCGTGCGCCTGGAAAAAGACGGCGAGCGCACCGTTATTGCCGACAAATATGAAGGTAAGCGGCTAAACAGCCCGAATGACCTGGTCTACAAATCCGACGGCTCGCTTTACTTTACAGACCCGCCGTTTGGATTGCCCAAATTGGACCAGGATCCCCAAAAGCAATTGCCCTTTGATGGCGTTTACCGCTGGTCGAATGGCAGGTTGGAGCTTCTCTCCAAAGATCTCAAAGCTCCCAATGGAATCGCGTTTTCGCCGGACGAAAAATATCTCTACGTCGACGATTCTTTTGCGAAGACGTACTGGCGGTTCGACGTTCAGGCAGACGGCAGTATCAGGAATGGCAAAGTCTTTTTTGATATGGGCACGAGCAAAGATGAGGGCGTGCCGGACGGCATGAAACTGGACCAAAAAGGAAACATCTATGGAGTCGGGCCGGGTGGAGTGTGGATTCTTTCTCCCGAAGGCAAGCATCTAGGTACCATCAAACCCGCCGAAGATCCTGCTAACCTGGCGTGGGGAGACGCCGATGGCAAGACACTGTATATGACGGCTCGCACCGGACTTTATCGAGTGAAGCTGCATATTGCTGGCATTCGGCCCTAGGGCGATTCTTTCCCACGATTCGATGGAGGCCGTGCGATATCTTTGTAGAAGTTCGGTCGATTGGAGATAAAGCGATGAAATACCTGATATTCACAGCACTCGCATGCATCTCGCTCGTGCCGTTTGCTTCTGGTCAGACGGCAAAAAAAGCGACGGCTGGAATTGGTACGGGGTCAGAGGAGCAGTTGAAACAGATCGATCACAAGTGGCTGGATGCCGAAAGGCGCTACGAATGTGGCGTATTGTGAAAAATTCTTTGCGGATAGCTATGTTCTGGTTCTGGCCGATGGCCAAATGCTGACAAAAAAACAGTGGCTGGGCATATTGGGCTCTGCCGCAGATCGGCCTACGCTTCAAGTCCTTACTCCTGATGATATTCAAGTGCACTTGTTCGGAGATGTTGCTGTTTTGACCGACCGCACGACGATTAAGGGGCACGACAGCAAAGGCAATACTATGGACGGTCAATATCGCGTATTCCGCGTCATTATCAAACAGAACGGCACTTGGCGTGCCGCTGGGGTAGTTATGAATAAGATGGGGTGATCTACCTGCTGGGAAATTTCACAAACGGGAGCCGGACAATGCGATACTTACGGATAGTGTTCCTCGGTGCTGTGGTAACGGCCGCCTCGTTATCAATGGCCCTTGGACAAAGCGCCCAGAGACCTAAACGCGCTGGCAGCTCTGGCGAGAACATTACTGAGACAGTTTCGGTACTCGACCACGTGTGGTTGGATGCTGCACACAACCGCGATACCTCTACCATGACGTGGCTATTCGCAGATGGCTTCGTGGAGGTCCATGCTGGCGGCGAGATCGTTAACAAGCAACAGCAGATCGATCAGATCAAAAACCCCAAGGGAGAACTTGTAGAAATCCATCCTGATGACATCCAGGTGCGATACGTCTCCCCAGATGTAGTTTTCCTGACGGACACAACGACCCTCCAGTGGCGGGGCGGTTCGAGAACCGATAACGGCCCTCACCGTGTAATCCGCGTTTTTGTTAAGCAAGGTGGGCGCTGGCGCGCTGCCGCCGCAGGCATGGTGCTAATCGCAAAACCGTAGCTCTTCACCGAGGAAGAGAACGGCAAAGACAGCCACTCAGTGAAGTAGCCGATCCGACCGAAATACGATGCGATTGCTCAGAAGCAGCCTCGGTAATTGAAATCTCTACCTGTGCTACGCAAAAATTCCATCCGCGCGTTGAAAACATTCGCAGTTTGAGACAGCTCGCACTGACGTTCAACCTGCTGCTCCG
>QHZC01000317.1 GCA_003224515.1 Acidobacteriota bacterium | reverse complement strand
CGAAGGGCTCTCACCTTCGATCGCCATCGAGCAGAAAACCACCACGCGCTCCCCGCGCTCCACCGTTGGTACCATCACTGAAATTTACGATTATCTCCGCGTGATCTACGCCACCGTTGGCGTCCCGCATTGCCCCAACTGCGGTTTACCCATCACACGCCAGTCCAGCGAGCAGATCGTCCAGTCCATTCTGCACGGTGAAATCTGCAAGCCCGACGACCGCATCATGATCCTCGCGCCCATCGTCCGCGGACGAAAGGGGGCATTTCGCAAGGAACTCGAAAAATTCGCCCAGGACGGCTACGTCCGCGTGCGCATCAATGGCGAACTTTTTCCGCTCGACGATTTTCCGGCTCTCGACAAGCGCAAGAACCACACCATCGAAATTGTCGTCGACCGCCTGCTCGTCAAGCAGGGCATCGCCGCCCGCCTCGAGCAATCCATCGCCACCGCGCTCAAATTGGCCGGCGGCCTCCGAAAAGCTCGCCTGCCCCGATTGCGGCATTTCCGTTCCCCAGCTCGAGCCGCGCTCCTTCAGCTTCAATTCGCCCTACGGCGCCTGCCCGGCCTGTAATGGCCTCGGCTCCAAATATGATTTCGATCCCTCCAGGATCATCCATGATTGGAGCCGCCCGCTCTTCGATGGCGGTCTCGGACCGGGTTCCGGCTCCGCCATTCTCAAGCGCACGCTGGAACTCGGCGCTTACGCGCATGGCCTCGATCTCGAGACGCCTTTTGAAAAATTCTCTGCGCGCATTCAGAACATGCTTCTCTACGGCTATCCGCCATCAAACGGCCGCGGCGCCGCGCAAGAAAATAGTTCAGCAGCTAAAAAGCCCAAAGGTGAAAAGGGCTTCCGCTTCCCGGGCATCTTGAAATTCCTCGAACGAAATTTTGAGGAATCCAGCTCCGACACCTACCGCGAGTGGATGACGCAATACATGTCCGCCACGCTCTGCAGCGTCTGCCACGGCAAGCGCCTGCGCCCCGAATCTCTTGCTGTCAAGCTCGCCGACTGGTCCATCGCGGATTTCACCGCACTTGCGCTCAGCGCCGCGCGCCTCGCCGTTGACAAAATTCTCGCGCAACTCACCGAGCGTCAAAAAGAAATCGCCGCGCGCCCGCTTGAAGAAGTCTCCGAGCGCTCCGGCGGCGAAGCCCAGCGCATCCGCCTGGCCACGCAAATCGGCTCGCGTCTCCGCGGCGTTCTCTATGTTCTCGACGAACCGAGCATCGGCCTCCATGCCCGCGACAACGCGCGCCTTCTCGGTTCCCTCGAACATCTCCGCAACCTCGGCAACACCGTCCTCGTCGTCGAACACGACGAAGACACCATCCGCCGCGCGGATTTCGTCGTCGATCTCGGCCCCGGCGCCGGCAACGCCGGCGGCTACCTCGTCGCTCAGGGCAAACCAGCACAAATTGAAGCCACCCCGGAATCGCTAACCGGCCAATACCTCAGCGGCGCGGCCAAAATCGCGGTCCCCGAAAAACGCCGCAGCCCCAACGGCAAAGCCATCCAGATTCTCGGTGCCAGCGCCAACAATCTCAAAGAAGTCGACGTCACGTTGCCGCTCGGCCTGCTCACCGTGGTCACCGGCGTCTCCGGCTCCGGAAAATCCACACTCGTCAACGACATTCTTTATCGTGCCCTCGCCCAAAAGCTCTACCGCTCCTCCGAAGCACCCGCCGCGCACCGCGAAATTATCGGCTCCGAGCATATCGACAAAGTCATCGAGATCGATCAAGCCCCCATCGGCCGCACCCCGCGTTCCAATCCCGCCACCTACACCGGGGTCTTCGCTCCCATCCGCGATCTCTTCGCCATGCTGCCGGAATCGCGCGAGCGCGGCTACCGCCCAGGCCGCTTCAGCTTCAACGTCAAGGGCGGCCGCTGCGAAGCCTGCCAGGGGGATGGCCTCCGCCGCATCGAAATGAATTTTCTGCCGGACGTTTACGTGATGTGCGAAGTGTGCCGCGGCCGTCGCTACAATTCCGAAACTCTCGCCGTCCGCTACAAAGGCCACTCCATCAGTGATATCCTAAATCTTCCCTCTTCCGACGCGCTGCAGGTCCTCGAAAATATTCCCCAAATTCAGCAGAAGCTGGCAACGCTCGTCGAAGTCGGCCTCGGCTATGTCACGCTCGGCCAATCCGCCACCACCCTTTCCGGCGGCGAGGCCCAGCGCATCAAACTGGCCCGTGAACTTTCCAAGCGCCAGACCGGCCGCACTCTCTACATTCTCGATGAGCCCACCACGGGCCTCCACTTCGACGACGTTCGGAAGCTCCTCGATGTTCTCCAGCGTCTCGTCGATCTTGGCAACACCGTGCTCATCATCGAGCACCACCTCGACGTCATCAAACAAGCCGACTGGATTATCGACCTCGGACCCGAAGGCGGCGAAGGCGGCGGTCGCATCGTCGCCCAGGGCCCGCCCGAACTCGTCGCCCGCAGCAAAAAATCCTACACGGGCCAGTCCCTCGCCCGTCTCCTGGGTATCTCCAACAACGGTCACCACCATGGCAACGCGAAGTAGTCGCAAGGTCGGAATCTCACTCGTGCTTGGTATTGTGCCCGTTGCACGTTAGAGTATCCCCGTCTCCATGAGCATCTACTCCATCCAACCGATCACCCTCGGCGCCGTACGCACGTATCCCCTCGCTTCGCGCAAGAGCAAGGTCAGCATCCGCGACTTTGCAAAGCCTCCCGCTAGGAACACGTCGCTCACAAAATTTCTCGATTCACTTCCAAACAGCCT
>QHZC01000315.1:9525-10138 GCA_003224515.1 Acidobacteriota bacterium | reverse complement strand
GTCCAGGCTCGAGAGCCAGCCACACACGTTCAACGCCGGGAAAGTGATGATGTGGGACGGCCGTCTCGACAACCGAGATGAATTGGTTGCGGCTCTCGGCAGCAGCGTCGCGTCGCCAGCAACCGACGTCGAGATCGCAGCGGCGGCGTACAACCGTTGGCGTACGGACTGCTTTGGCAGGTTCATCGGAGACTGGGCGCTCACAATATGGGATCCCCTAGAGAAAGCATTGATTCTGGCGCGCGATTACATGGCTGTTCGGCACCTTTATTACTATGCGACGCAGGAAAAAATCTTCTGGTGTTCACATCTTGCCCCGCTGGTGCTTCTCTCCGGTCGGCAATTTGTCCTGAACGATGAGTACTTCGCAGGCTATATCACATTGCATCCCGACGCGCGACTCACTCCGTACCAAGAAATCAAGGCCG
This sequence comes from Acidobacteriota bacterium, assembly GCA_003224515.1. GTDB lineage: Bacteria > Acidobacteriota > Terriglobia > Acidiferrales > UBA7541 > Acidiferrum. Next base: position 9,710 of record QHZC01000315.1, on the reverse strand, counting down.
TGCCGCCTGCGAGCTTTGTGAAGGTTCGCAACGCCCATGTAGGGGTTCACTCCTACTGGGCTTTCGAGCCAACCGACCCGATTCGCTACAAGACCGACGCGGAGTACGAAGAACACTATCGGCATCTTTTCCGGCAATCGATCCGACGGCGATTGCGGACGGATTCCCCGGTCTTGGCGGAATTG
>QHZC01000315.1:0-9520 GCA_003224515.1 Acidobacteriota bacterium | reverse complement strand
CCCGGGAAAACGCCCCGGCTCCCCGTGTTGACACGATCTCGCTGTTCGACCTCAAGGAGCCCGAGGTAGACGACCATCTCTATTTCACCAAGGTTGAAGAGAAGCGTGGCCGGACGGGATTTCACATCGATGCGGAAGCCTCCGGAATTCCCTTCACCCTCGGGAGCCTTGAGTTTTGCCCCACTCCCAGGGGGCAACTTACGGATGCGCTGAAAGTTGTGCGGCGCAAGATCCTCCAGGAAGGAGGGTATCGCGTGTCGCTTTCCGGCTTGGGCGGGGATGAATTGAACGGACAGGCCGCTGACTGCCGGGTCCTGCTAGGTGACCTGCTTGCCGAGTTTCGCTTTGGCGAATTAATCGACCAGCTGAAAGCCTGGAGCCTCTTGATGAAGCGTCCCTGGATCCTGCTGTTATCTCAGGCGTTCATCCAGCTCCTTCCCATACCCCTCCGCGCCCGGCTAACGAAATATGCGCAGCCCGAACCCTGGATCAACGGGAAATTCTCACGCCGTCTGCGCTTGCCGCAGCACAAGCTGGGTCTAGCTCAGGGGTCTCAGTTCTGTCTGCCGAGCAAGCGAGATTGGACGGCAACGCTGTCAACTCTGGCGAACCAAATGGGCGAAGACCTGCCCGCACTCGAAGAGAAGCGCTACCCCTATTTGGACCGCGACTTGGTGGACTTCCTGACGGCAATCCCGATGGATCAATTGCTCCGGCCTGGCCAGCGACGGTCCCTGATGCGCCGCGCGCTGACGGGCTATCTTCCCAAAGAAGTGTTAACGCGCAAGACAAAAGCCAGCGCCGGCCGCGTGTTCAGCATGCTTGTCGAAAAACAGTGGCCCGTCCTCGAGGATTTTTTCGCGTCTCCTCTCAGCGCGCGAGTTGGTTACATCGACGCGCCCGGCTTTCGCAATGCGCTCTGCGACTTGAAGGGCGGCAACGTATCTGCGAGCATCGTCGATTTCGTGAGGGGACTCACGATCGAGTTTTGGCTGCGCGACTTAGCGCGGCGTGAGCTGATTGCCATTCCGGGCAAGGAGTTCTTGCCTTTGAAAATGGATTTGGCTGGGTCACAAGCATAGAACTGCTTGAGCGGAGGAGCCGCACGAACCAGGCCTCCTGCGGTCAGCAAGCTTCACGATCGGCAAGTCGCCGAACGGGTTCCATGTGGCTGGTCTCTTTACCGAAGAGGCAGCCGTCCTGGAAAAGGAAGGAGGTGAAAACCATGTACGCAAAGCCAGAAATCGCAGTTCTAGGTGATGCTTCGAGCGTCATCCTGGGCAACAAGGTGGGTCAGACCGATGCGATCCAACCGCTGTCCAGGCGGAATCCTACCGACACTGAACTCGACGACTAAGTGTTGGCAGGGCGAAGTGCTACCCTCGGCCTGTCACGAGCAGGCCGAGGGTAGAGTAAGTGAATTCAACACAAAAGGAGGTGAACACAATGTACGCGAAGCCAGAAATCGCAGTTCTTGGTGATGCTTCGAGCGTCATCCTGGGCAACAAAGTGGGGCAAACCGATGCGGTCATGCCCCTATCCAGGAGGACTCCTTCCGACACTGAACTCGACGACTAAGTGTTGGCAAGGCGAAGTGCTATCCTCGGCCTGTCACGAGCAGGCCGAGGTAACCTAAAAAGGAGCAAGCGTGACTTACACTAAGCCGGAGATCCGTGTTCTCGGTGACGCTACCTGCATCATCTCGGGAACCAAGGTAGGGCAAACTGAACCGGCCTACCCGTATCTGGATCGCCAGAGCCCTGCGGATTCCGAACTCGACGACTAAGTTTTGGTAAGGCGAAGAGGTCTAGAGGACGTCCACGAGTTCTACGACCATCAGTACTGTATAGCTAGGGGATATCCTTGTCAAGTTTAAGATTGAAAAAAACTGAAGCGAAGCGCTTGTGGAATCGCTTCTAGCAAGTCTGAACTTTTCCCGGGCAATAGATCAGGGACCCGGCTTAGTTCTTAATTCGCGGACGATCTTCCCCCCTCCTTTAGTTTCTCGCGCATTTCCCGCCAACGGGTGTATTGCTCCCCCTTGGAAAGATCTGGATCCTCTTCACCGAGCAGCCAGAAATTAAACCAGTCGTAGTGGTGCGTCATGGAGTTGAAACGATTCCTTGGCTGCAAGAATACGTGGTCCTCACCGGGATAGAGCACAAGCTCGGCTTGGCCTCCTTGTTCAAGGATGGCCTGGCGCATTTCGAGGCCGCTGAGGTTGACATCCGTGTACTCCATCAGCAGGGGAATCCCCAGGCGATCGGCGTTGAGGACGGGCGAGATTTCCTTCCAGCGGAGGAAAAACTTGCCGTACGGGCCGCCGCCGAAAAATCCGCGTATGCTGGTGCGCAAGGAATCGTTCGTAAGCCAGTAGCCCCCAGGATAGTAGAGACCTCCTTCCCCCGAGGCTGCGGCCCGAAACCAATCAGGGTAGTGGGTAACGACGTAATCTGTGCAGAAAGAACCGAAACTCCACCCCATGATTCCCATGCGATTCGCATCGACAATGCCTCGTGTCACTAATGAGTCCACCGCGGAACGGATCGCTAAGACCACGTTCTCAATCTCCGCTGCCTTTGCGCCTGTGAAGTCGCCTTCCTTATATACGCCGTGGCCCTCAGGAAGATTCACGAGCAGCACCGCGTACCCGTGGCCGGCAAACGCCTGTGCGGGAAAACTCGTGAATAGTCCGGCCTGATAAATGAACTGTCTTCCGGAGAACGTGTTATACAGCATTACGATCAGTGGATATCGTGAGCCAGACACATAGCCGACTGGCAGGATGAGCCCCGCCTGTGGCCCCGGCTCGCCCTTTGGGCCCGGCCAATCGAGCGCGCTGACTTGGCCGAGTTGGATCGCATCGTAGTCCGGATTCAAGTGCGTGAGAATTAAAAGCTTAGCATCCGGGCTTTCGCCCTTAAGCGCCACGGAAATCACCTCAGGCGGGAACATCGGCGCTTCTTCGATACAGGTCGCACGGGTCTTGCTGTCACTAACCGAGCAATTATGAACCATGTTTCCAGTCTTCTGCTCAACGGCCTGGGCGAGCGAATCCACCCCCAACAGTGAGGCGACAGTGGCGTCTTGGTCCGGCTTCATGCTGCGGTCGGCAAGCCGAGCCGTGTAGTGCACCACGCCTTGAGCGGGGGGCACGCCCGGTTGGTATTCACCAAAGGAATCAAATGTGAGTGACTGGCCGTCCTCGTTCCAGTGAAGATCGAAAGTGTTCGCCAGCTTCGGTAGCTGCTTGTCGTCGGTGGTCTGGTGCAATACGGCCACTTTCTTACCGTCCGGTGAAATCTGAATTTCCGGCGGATAATACCCGGGCGTCATGACCGTGTGTGTCTCCCAAAGCTCTTTTGCCCGTCTCCGCCGGAGGTCGTAACTCCACAGCTTGTACAGTGCAGACTGCCATTTCAAATCAATTAATTGCTGATACCATTTATCGCCGCGATAAACGACACCGCCTTCCACTCTGGCCTTGAACTCGCGCTCTGCCTCCGCGGAGTCATAAACGGCATACACCAGTGTGTTTCCATCCGAGGACAACTGGTAGGCGATACCCTCGCCTCGGTATGCGGGGCTGTAAACCAATTCGCCATGCGTCGTCGTGACTTTCTCGGCCCCGCCGCCGTTTGGTGAAGCTCGCCAGATCTCTCTGCCGCTTTCGTTCTCCAAGACAAGGAAGATCCATCGACCGTTGGTGCTCCAGCGCACGGTGGTTATGCCGATACCTTCGGCCAGCGCACGTCCGGGCCCCGGACGTGCCGCGTCACCGACGTAGAGCACCGCGTGATCTTGGTTGGTCCGCAAGATGGGCTGCGTCACCACGTAGGCCACTTGGGTTCCGCCCGGCGAGATCTGCACTTCTGAAGGCTTAGAGAGAGCTAGGGTCTCAGCGATGGTTATGGGGTGGGGCGCGGCCGCCTGCGCCGGGCCCGGAACTCCAGGCCGAGCCGCGGAAGGCTCGGCTGAAACACAGAGCAGGACCGTCAGCGCCAACCAGCGTCTGCTCATCCACACGAAAGTAGGGTAGGCATCCTTATTCAAACTGGTTTTCTTTAAAACAGCAGCTTCAAGGCGAACTGAACCGAGCGCGGTCCGCCCACTTGGAAGATGGAAGCGACCAAACGTGGAGCCCAACCTGACGCTGGGGTCGTTGAACCCGGGGTCGCCCAGCAAGAGATCGCTGTTGGGGTTCGCGAAATTGGGATGGTTGAGAATGTTAAAGAATTCAGAGCGGAACTGCAGGCGCATGGACTCGCGCAGATGGAATTCGCGCCGGATGGCAAAGTCCCACTGCCAGGCGCCGAATCCGCGTAACGCGTTGCGCCCCAAATTCCCCTGGCGAAGAGGAGTGAAGGTATTAGGATCAATCGGTGGGTCCGTGAAGGCAGCAAAATTAAAACCCTTTCCTCCCGGGCAGCGGGTCACCACGAGCGAGTTGGGGTCCACGCACTGGGTCACATAAAACGGCTGCCCCGGCACCACGTCGGGCCGCACGTCCGATATGTTGAAGTTGGGACCAAGGAAACTGTTGTCGAGCACATTGACCGGCATGGCGGACCGGGCGGTAATAATGTTGTCGATCGACCAGCCCGATGCAACCGCTCGGAGCGCCGGCGTATTTCTTCCCACGGTGGGAAGGTCGTACGCCAGTGCGGTTGAGAAAATATGACGAGCATCAAAATCCGAAGGCCCGCGATTCACGTTCGGATCTTGACCTCTCACGAACGCGTTCGAGCTCAAGCCGGTGGAGCCGCTGGAGGCCGTGTCGATTGAATGCGAGAAAGTGTAGGAAACCAGCGCCTGCAACCCGTTGGACATACGGCGCTGGAATTGCGTTTGTAGCGAGTGGTAGTCCGATGTGGAAGCATTACGGACCAGTTCCAGGAACGAAATGTTCGCATTCGGAGATAACACGGATTCTTGCTGCAAAAGCTTGCGCCCTTCCGCCCCGATATACGCAACGGAAATCTGGTAGGTGCGTGGCTGCTTCAGATTGGGGTCGAAGGCTATTAGTGTTCCGCTTTGCAGGCTAGCCGGCGTGATCGGCGGTGGCTGTACGTCCGAGGGAGCAAAGGGGAAACTGGGGGCTGGTTGCAGAAGTGCGTTGACCCCAAACGGGTAGGCGCCAGTGGAAATCGCGTCGCCCACTTGCGTTGACGCCAGGTCATAGAAAACGCCGAACCCTCCGCGCAGGACCGTCTCCCAGCCCGCGGATTGCCGCAGCTTATAGGCGGCACCCACTCGCGGCGCGAAGCCGTTGTACTTGGTGTTGTAAATCGGCGTACCAGAAGGGGCCAGGAATAAAGTGGCCAGGTCATTGAAGTTAGTGACCGCCGCCAAAGCCGGACCATCGATTGTGGAGGGCGTGAAATCTACGTCCCAACGCAGACCGAACGTCACTGAGAGACGCGAGGTGGTCTGCCAGGTATCCTGCAGAAACATACCTAGATTTTTGAAGGAAACAACCCCTTTTCTGTTTGAGACAATCGAGGCCTCGGACGCCGTGCCGACGTTTGCGTCGCCTAATCCAAGGAAAACGGGACTCACGGAATAAGCGGCCGGGCTGAATTCCGGGGAAAGCCGGCGGAAGTCCACGCCAAACTTCAAACTATGCGCGCCTTTTTGGAGGAACGCGCTGTCGACAAAGTTGATTTGACGCTGCAGATTGGTTGCTCCGGCTCCCTTCAGCCATGACGCGTTCGTTTCCCCTACCACAACGAAGCCGAAGCTGCTGTTGGCGCTGGTAAAGGGCGAGGGAAACAGGATGGCATCAGGCGGAACGGCCGCCCCGCCAAAAGTGTCCATGGTGTTTGCACTCTTTCCTACCGCATGACTGTAGTTGAAGCGCAAATCATTGTTCAAGAGAGGAGTAATGCCCCATGTCGCGCCCACCGTGAGAGTCTCGAGGTTGATATCGGTGTGAAACAGAGTATTCAGCGTGTTTCCAGGTCTGCCTCTCTGTAAAGCATCAGAGGGGGCGATGGCGTAACGGCCGAAGAGGTTAAGGTGGCGGTTAAATGTGTGATCGATTCTGACGCTGCCCGCATCGAGAGTGGACTGATTCGAAAAACTGGCATTGAGCGGAGCCGTTCCGGTGGGTCTTTGGCCCGACGGGGGACAACTCGGATCAGCCGCCGGATCACACGGTGCAAGAATCTCAGGGCCGTTCGGAACGGGATAAGCGTTTAGAAAGGGCTGCAAAGGCGCCGGTGCGTTCTGCCGCGCCGAGTTGCTCGGCACAAGGGTGCTTGCCGTTTGCGGCAGGCGCAGACGCTGGCCCTCATAGGAGAGGAAAAAGAAAGTTCGATCTTTGCGGATCGGACCTCCCAATACACCTCCGAAGTCATTGATCCTCTCTTCGGCCTTTTTCAGGGCGTCCCGGTCGGCGAACCAGTCGTTCGAATCTATCTTGTCGTTGCGCAAAAACTCGTAAACTGTCCCGTGGAATATATTCTTCCCCGAGCGGGTGGCTATGGTGACTTGTGCACCCGGTGTTCGGCCGAACTACGGGGCATAAGTGGACGTTTGAATCCGGAATTCCTCCAAGGCATCCTCGGAAACGAGGCTGTTGGTGCCCCCGGTTACGCCAAAACCGGGGATTGCGCCTCCGGCTGCCTGTGAGAGACCGCTTCCAATGGGCTGGACCCCCACGTTTGCGCTCACCCCATCCACGGTGAAGTAGTTTGCGCTAGTACGCTGGCCATTGGTGCTGAATTGTCCCGGGTCCTGAAAGTTCGCTGGCGCCAGCACCATCCCCGGCGAAAGGGTGATCAACGTTTGGAAGCTTCTGCCGTTGATGGGAAGATTTTCGACGAACTCGTGGTCCACAACGGTGCTCACCGTGGCCGACTCCGTGTTGACCAGCGGCGCGCCGGCTTCCACGGTCACTGTCTCATTCACGTTGCCAACCTGCATGGTAAAGTTCATGGAAATAGTATCCGCAACGTGAAATACCACACCTGGCTTTACCACCACCTTAAAGCCGTGCTTGGATACGGTGAACTGGTAATTGCCCGGGGGCAAATTGGAAAGGACGTAGATACCCTCTTCGTTCGTCCGAACGAAGGTTTCAACGCCGGTATCCACGTTTCTGGCCGCAACCGTGGCTTCGATGATTACCGCCGCGTTTGGATCGAATACCCGTCCAGACACCGTAGCCAGGTTTCCCTGGGCCATCGCCGAGGCACAAAACCCCAGGATCAAGACGCTTGCCGAAACAAAGAGGCGCACTGCTGTTCTGTAGTTCATGAAACCGATGACCTCACTTTGGAAAAGCCCACGACCCCTGTAGCTACTTATCAAGTAGTCTCAAACAGAGGGTGGCTGTACCAATCGTGGGAACTTTTTTTGGGCTTTAGAGAGATTAGGTCCAGAGTTGCGGCCGCACAATCGGACTGTTTTGATAAATCATGTCGGACACCGGGAAGACGGAGGTCAGTCCAGAGACTACAGACTACGGGTGATCGGGAGTTTTCCTAAGGAACGCCGAAAGGAGAGGCTTGCCCTTGGGTCTATTGCCTTCTTTGCGCGAGCCGTCTGTTACAAATACGTATTCGACGTGCGCAAGGGCTCTTCCGTCGTCTACTTTTAGTACCCAGCGGTTCTGGGACGGATCATCCATGTAAAAAGCTCCGAGATTCAAAGGATCCTCTTTCCCTTCACCCTTTTGGCCCCAGGCCTGAAAGATGGCGCCGCGTTTCAGTCCCCTCTGTTGATCCAGGTCAAACGCATAGAAAATAAGGGACTGGCCTTCCCTATAGAAGATTCTTCCGAATGGATGCTCAAATTCACCCTGGCTCGTGACGTCGTATACATCTATGATCCGCAGGCTGCGCGAACCCAGGATGTCTCGAATATCGTGATCTGTAGCTAGCAGCTTCTGCTGACGTTCCAGGTAGCGGACTTGCGAAAAAGCTTGCTGAGAGAGCTCATCATTCCGCGCCGCGATTCGTGTCATCTCGTCTTGCGATTTCCGGGCCTCCGCAGTCAGGCTGGCAATGCGGTCCGAGAGCCCGGCTTTTTCCACTTCGGTATTGGCTTTCTCGGCCTGCAAAACGTCCAATGAACTCTTTAGCATCCGGAGGTGGTCCCGCAGTTCCGCGTTGTCACTGGCATCGCGCTGGCGGGCCACTTCGGCATTGGCGAGATTCTGCCGCAGCGCCTCGTTTGCAGCTTTTAAGTCTTCGAGCTTTCTGTTTTCGTCTGGCGCCGCCCTCACCACGGCCTCATGCAGTTCGTTTTGTGTCCGAGCCAATTCTCTGTGGAGCTCCTCAATCTCCTTTTCGATTGCCGTGGCCTTGGTCTCCACTTCTCGAGAGCGTTTTTCCGTCAGCCGGTATTGGGACGCGCCCATGGCTACTCCCAGCAACACGACTGCTGCGACAGCCCACCCCGCCCATGACAAAATAGGCTGGCGAATTTGCCCGCGCGGTTTGACCTTCCCGTTCCCAGCCGCGGCACGAATCTTGTCCGGCGCTGGCAGGAGGACCCGGCTCTTTAGGTCGGTGAACAATCTTTCCTTGGCTCTCAGCCGCTCCACGCCCGGCTCACTGGCAACCCCAGACGACCCCACAGGAGACCCGGTTTCCCCGTAGGTTTGCACCACAATTTGCCGGTATTGCTCCATGGCTTGCCTGCAGGCGGAGCATGACTGCGCGTGCTCAGCAAGCAAACACTCCTCTTCGGACGATGTTTGATTCGCCGCCCACAGCGCAGAAAGGCGTTCAAAATATTCGTGCCAGGATTCCAAGGAAGTCACCCGACAACTTTCTCTTTCTCATTACTTGCCTCAAATTCTATATAGCCGGCGAGAAGACGCTTTTGCACCAACTCGTTGCGAAGTTTCTGGAGCCCCCGGTACAGGTGATGCCGGGTATTGCCGAGGGTCTCGCCGGTTTTCTCGGCAATCACACTCAGCTCCTGTCCTTCAAAGAAATGGAGATTCATCGTCCGTCGTTGTTTCTCACTCAAACTGCCCAAGGCCGTCTCCAGACACCTTCGAAAATCCAGCGTATGTATTAAGTGTTCCGGACGGAAATCCGCTTCCAGACTGCTTGCCACATCCTCCACTTGCCCTGACTGCCATTCTCTTGACCTCAAAACTCGCAGCCTCTTCAAACTTCGATGGTAGGCTAGACAGCAAATCCAGGTCTTTACCCCGCCTCGGGTACGGTCAAAACTTCGGGCATTCTGGAATACGTCCAGGAACGCCTCCTGGACGACATCCGCGACGTCATCCGAACTCCTCAGCACTCCGCGCGCAATGCCCCGGACCGTTACGTAGAAGCGCTCAAACAGTTCTTCAAAGGCTTGGTGGTCCCCCTTCTGGACCATCGTCATCAGCGTTTCGTCGGAAAGAAGGAGTGCTGGTTCTTCAGCAGCCGCCTTGACCCGAGACAACTTCTTCCAAGAATCCCGCAGCGTTAGGGATAGTGAATGCGAGCTCATAGAGGCCTCGGTGCATCCACGGCAGCGCCTCGGTCAGTCCTCCCGCAAACGCAGGCAGCTG